>JAOPVG010000049.1 GCA_025966255.1 Jatrophihabitans sp. | reverse complement strand
CGGTCGTGACCGGACCGGCCGAGGCGCTGCTCCTGGCGATGGCCGGTCGCGCCGTGGCTCGCGCCGACCTGTCAGGCGACGGCGTGGCTGTGCTCGCAGGTCGGAGTTGACCCACCGCCGCGCAGTTGATGGTGACGCTCGACCGGTCGCGCCGGAGCTAGCCGATAGGTTCGCGGGCGTGACTCGCCTGACCGTGCTCTCCGGCCCGTCCGGTGTCGGCAAGGGGACGGTGGTCAGGAAGGTCCGCGAGCTCTATCCGCACGTGTGGGTATCGGTGTCCTGCACCACCCGCATGCCGCGACCGGGGGAGCGCGAGGGCCGCGAGTACCGGTTCGTCACCCGCGAGAAGTTCCACGAAATGGCCCAGGCCGGCGAGCTGCTCGAGTTCGCCGAGTTCGCCGGCAACCTCTACGGCACGCCGCGGGCACCGGTCGAGGCCCGGCTCGCCGCGGGGGAGCCGACGCTGCTCGAGATCGACCTGCAGGGGGCGCGGCAGGTGCGCGCGGCGATGCCGGACGCGCAATTGGTCTTCCTGGCACCGCCGTCATGGGACGAGCTGGAGCGCCGGCTTTCCGGACGCGGTACCGAACCCACGGCAGCGGTCGAAGCCCGGTTGGCCCAGGCCCGGGTCGAACTGGCGGCCGCCGACGAGTTCGACGCGGTGGTCGTCAACGACGACGTCGATAGCGCGGCTGCGGCGCTCGTCGCGCTGATCGACGAGGTTTGTGAGTGACGAACGGCTCGCTCGGGTCGCCACGCCCGGAGGCGCACGACCCGCTGGAATCGGCGTTCGAGCACTCCAGTTGGTAAGCTGGAGCGTGAGGGAGTCTGCCGGTGCGAATTGTGACCGAGCGGGACCCAAACCCGAGAAGTCGCACAGAGAGCTGGGCCGTGTCCGCACCCGAAGGCATTACCAACCCGCCGATCGACGAACTGCTCGAGCGCACGCAGTCGAAGTACGCGCTCGTCATCATCGCGGCCAAGCGCGCACGGCAGATCAACGCCTATTACAGCCAGCTCGGTGAGGGCCTGCTCGAGTACGTCGGTCCGCTCGTCGAGACCGCGCCGCAGGAGAAGCCCCTCTCCATCGCCCTGCGCGAGATCAACTCGGACCTGATCGAGTTCAAGCCCACCGAAGCCTGACCTCTACCGGAGCCCGCTGGTGAGCCGCGTAGTACTCGGCGTCGGAGGCGGTATCGCCGCGTACAAGGCGGCCGACCTCCTCCGCAAGCTGACCGAAGCCGGGCACGACGTCACCGTCGTCCCGACGGCGTCCGCGCTCGAATTCGTCGGCGCCGCCACCTGGGCCGCGCTCTCGCACCACCCCGTCGCCGCTGACGTTTGGACCGCGGCGGCCGAGGTCCCGCACGTCCGGCTGGGCCGCCAGGCTGAGCTCGTCGTCGTCGCGCCGGCCACCGCCGACCTGCTCGCCCGCGCCGCGCACGGCCTGGCCGACGACCTGCTCACCAACACCCTGCTGACCGCGCGCTGTCCGGTGCTGTTCGTCCCCGCCATGCACACCGAGATGTGGGAGCACCCGGCCACCGTGGACAACGTCACCACCCTCCGCCGCCGCGGCGTGGTCGTGGTCGAACCGGCCAGCGGGCGGCTCACTGGCACCGACACCGGCAAGGGCCGGCTGCCCGAACCGGCCGAGATCGCCCAGCTCGCGAACCTGCTGCTGCGGCGCGCGGATGCGCTGCCCTTCGATCTCGCCGGCCGCCACGTTGTCGTCAGCGCCGGTGGGACCCGCGAACCACTCGACCCGGTGCGCTTCCTCGGCAACTCGTCATCGGGCAAGCAGGGCTACGCGCTCGCCGCCGTGGCCGCTGTACGCGGCGCAAAGGTGACGCTCGTCGCCGCCAACGTCGATCTGCCCGACCCCGCCGCCACCGCCGTCGTCCACGTCGGCACCGCATCGGAATTGCGCGACGCCGTCCAGAAGGCGGCCGAGGAAGCCGACGTGGTCGTCATGGCCGCCGCCGTTGCCGACTTCCGCCCGTCCGACACGGCCGATCACAAGATCAAGAAGTCCGGCGAACCGCCGGCCCCGATCGTGCTGCAGGAGAATCCGGACGTGCTGGCCGAACTCGTCGCGGCCAAACGTCCCGGGTGCCTGCTCGTTGGCTTCGCCGCCGAGACGGGTGACACCAGCGCCAGTGTCCTAGATCACGGTCGCGCCAAGCTCCGCCGCAAGGGCTGCGACCTGCTCGTCGTGAACGCCGTCGGCCCCGGCAAGGCATTCGGTCAGGCCGACAACGCCGGCGTCATTCTTGGCCAGGACGGCTCCGAAACCGTGGTGCAGTACGGGCCCAAAGCCGTCCTCGCCGCGGCGGTTTGGGATGCCGTCGTCACACGGCTGACCCGCTGACGCGACCGCGCCATACCTGCCCGATAGACTTACGCGTCCAACAATCACGATTTCCCCGGGAGTGCTTTGTGACCCGTCGCCTGTTCACGTCCGAGTCCGTCACTGAGGGCCACCCGGACAAGATCGCCGACCAGATCAGCGATTCGATTCTCGACGCCCTGCTCGCTGAGGACCCGGCCAGCCGGGTCGCGGTCGAGACCCTCATCATGACGGG
>JAOPVG010000039.1 GCA_025966255.1 Jatrophihabitans sp. | reverse complement strand
GCTGCTGCCGCTGACGGTGCGCGTACTTGCGGCGGTGGTGGAGTGTGAGGTCGATGTGCTTTGCGCCGCGATCAGCGCGAATGGGGAGCGGGTGTTCGGTCCGGCGCTCAGGGGAATGCGCTAGGGGCGGTTTTCGCGTTTCGGGCCCGATCGTGGCCCGACTCACAGCCCCGGGCGAAAGGGCTGCAACTTGCTGCCATTCGATCTTTGCGAGTCGATCTAGGACCGTTTTGAAGATCATCTGGGCGACTTGGCCGCAGCCCCCGCATTCGTTGACGTAGGGCAAGTCAGCATCGTCGCGGCAAACGCCGCATCGACGTCGCCCGGCGGGGTCGCGGGCGGAACGTCCAAACGCCTGGCATAAACCGGCAATTCGGGTAAATCGTGCCGCCATGGTTTGGCGCCTTTGACAGGCTCTCGTTACGTTGCGGTGACCAACGAGTGCGCGAAGCGTGCGACTGACGATAGGAGTTCTTAGTGCGTCGCAGCGTCAAATACGGCCTCTACGGTGCTGTTCTGGCTGGTCTGGTCGGCGGTACTGCCGCCTTCGCTACGGCCGCAAACGGCACGCCCATCACCGTGGTGGTGGACGGGCAGAGCAAGAAGATGGACACGTCGGCCGGCGACGTCCAGGGTGCTCTCCAGAGCGCGGGTTACTCCGTGGGAGCACACGACATCGTGGCGCCGGACATCCATTCCAAGATCTCCGACAACGAGAAAA
Source organism: Jatrophihabitans sp. (assembly GCA_025966255.1). Lineage (GTDB taxonomy): Bacteria > Actinomycetota > Actinomycetes > Mycobacteriales > Jatrophihabitantaceae > Jatrophihabitans. Next base: position 6,766 of record JAOPVG010000039.1, on the reverse strand, counting down.
TCATTCTCAAGCGCGGACGCCTGCTGCACCTCCTCGTCGACGGGAAGAAGCTCAACGTCTGGACGACCGCGCCCACCGTGTCGGAGGCGCTGAGTCAGCTCGGCTACCCGGCGGCCGACTTCGTGTCGGTGTCGCGGTCGAAGCGGTTGCCGCTCAACGCGACCAACATCGAGCTCCGCGCGCCGAAGAGCGTGACCGTGCGGCACGACCACAAGCGCGACCGCGCCGTCACGACGGCGCCGACCGTGGGTCAGTTGCTCAAGGAGCTGCGTGTCAAGGTCGGCGTCCACGACCGGGTGCAGCCCGCCGTCTCCGCGCCGGTCAAGGCCGGACTGGCGGTGCGAGTCCTCCGCGTCGTGTCCAAGCGGGTGACCCAGCACGAGGCGCTCAACTACGGCGTGAGCCAGCGTAACGACTCGTCGATCTACTCCGGGCAGACGCAGGTGGTCACCTACGGCAAGGAGGGCACGGCCGCCGTCACGTACGCCGTGGTCTACGTCGACGGCAAGTTGGCCAGCCGCAAGGCGGTGGCCCGCAAGGTGCTGGCCCAGCCGCGGACCCAGATCGAGAAGGTGGGCACCAAACAGCGCCCACAGCCGGCCCCGGCCCCGACCCCAGCGGCCCCGGCGCCCCCGGCGTCGAACAACGGGCTGAACTGGGACGCGCTGGCGGCCTGCGAGTCCGGCGGCAACTGGCACATCAACACCGGTAACGGCTTCTACGGTGGCGTGCAGTTCGACTCCGGCACGTGGCTGGCGAACGGCGGCGGCGCCTACGCCCCGCGGGCCGACCTGGCGACGCGGGAACAGCAGATCGCGATCGCGACCAAGGTCTACAACGCCCGCGGCTCGAGCCCGTGGCCGGTGTGCGGGGCCAACCTCTGAGGTAGCCCCGAAAGCCCTAATCGCGCAGCACGGCCGTGCTCGTCTCCGGATGATCACGGCCGTGCTGTGTCCACAGTCCGTATGCCCCGTGTGGGCCGATCGGTCGCCATCCGTTACAGTTCCGTGACCGACGACCAGCGAACAAGCGCACCCACCGGAGAACCCGAGGAGCCCGCTCAGTGCTGCGAAGCATCAAGTACGGCCTGCACGGCGCCGTACTGGCCGGCCTGGTAGCCGCGCCAGTCGTGTGGAATTCAGTCGACAAGTCAGTCCATCTCGTTGTCGACGGCAAGGCCGCCACCGTCCAGACGACCGCCGCCGATGTCGGGCAGGTGGTTCGGGCCAACGGCTACAGCGTCGGCCAGCATGATCTCCTCGCCCCGTCTGCGGACAGTTCGGTGCACGACGGCATGCGCGTCGTCCTGCGCAAGGGCCGGTTGCTTCGCCTCAACGTCGACGGCAAGAGCACGAGCGTCTGGACCACGGCCCCTACCGTGCAGGAGGCGCTCGCTCAGCTCGGCTACTCCACCAGCGACTTCGTGTCGGTGTCGCGCGCGCGGCGACTGCCGCTGCGGCCGACCGACATCGCGATCCGCACGCCCCGCCTCGTCACCGTTCTCCACGACGGCGCCCACGACCAGGTGACGACCACCGACTCCACCGTCGGGCAACTCCTCGCCGAAATCGGCATCACCGTCGGCAAGTACGACCGCGTCTCGCCGACGGTCACCACGGCTGTGCAGCCCGGTCAGCTGATCAAGATCCAGCGGGTGGGCCGGCGCACGGTGGTGCGCACCAAGACGCTCAACTTCCCGACGACGCGCAAGTCCGACGCCACCCTCGCCGCGGGCAGCACCCGCATCATCACGCCCGGCCGCGACGGCAAGGCCGCGATCACCTACTCGGTCGTCTACCTGGACGGCAAGGCGATCGGCGAGACCAAGCTCAAGTCGGTGGTGGTCGCCCAGCCCCAGACGCAGGTCGTGAAGGTGGGCACCAAGCCCACGGTGACCGTGAACAGCGGCGGCGCGAGCGGCAGCACCCCCAGCGCCCCCATCCCGAGTCCGGGATCGGCGCAGGCCATCGCCCGCACGCTGCTCCAGGCGCACGGCTGGGGCAGCCAGAGCGAGTACGACTGCCTCGTGCAGATGTGGAACCACGAGAGCGGCTGGCGGGTCAACGCGGCTAATCCGAGCGGGGCCTACGGCATCCCGCAGGCGCTGCCCGGATCGAAGATGGCTTCGGCGGGCTCCGACTGGCAGACCAGCGCCACCACGCAGATCAAGTGGGGCCTCGGCTACATCGGCTCTCGCTATGGCACGCCGTGCGGCGCGTGGTCGTTTTGGCAGGGCCACAGCTACTACTGACCGCCGGCCGACCGCGCCGGGGTCGGTCCGGGCTGCAACGGATAATGTCGGGGCGTGATGGATCTGCTCTCCGACGCCCGGGCCCAACAGGAAGACCTCGTCGAACTGCGTCGGGCGCTGCACCGCAAACCCGAGATCGGACTCGACCTGCCGCGCACGCAGGAGCGAGTGCTCTCCGCCCTTGACGGGCTGCCCTTGGAGATCACCGTCGGACCAACCGGCCTCACTTCGGTTGTGGCCGTCCTGCGTGGCGGTGGCTCGACGGGACGAACGGTGCTGCTGCGGGCCGACATGGATGCGCTGCCGGTCGTGGAAGAGACCGGCCTGGACTTCGCCGCCGACAACGGCGCCATGCACGCCTGCGGGCACGACCTGCACACCGCGATGCTCATCGGGGCGGCCCGGCTGCTCAATGCGCACCGGGCCGACCTCGGCGGTGACGTCGTCTTCATGTTCCAGCCGGGCGAAGAGGGCTACGACGGCGCGAGGCACATGATCGACGCCGGCGTCCTCGACGCGGCCGGCCCGCGACCGGAGGCCGCGTTCTTCATCCACGTCACCTCGTCCGCTTTCCCGAGCGGCACGGTCGCGGTGCGCCCGGGACCGATGATGTCGGCCGCGGACGTCCTGCATGTCAGCGTGATCGGCGCCGGCGGCCACGCGTCCGCGCCGCATCGCGCCCAGGACCCGATCGCTGTAGCGGCTGAGATCGTGACCGCGCTGCAGACGCTCGTCACCCGCCAGTTCGACATGTTCGACCCGGTGGTTGTAACGGTGGGCAGCTTCCACGCCGGGTCGCAGCACAACATCATCCCGGAGAAGGCGACATTCGAGGCAACGGTGCGGTCGTTCTCGCCCGAGCACCAGAAGGCGATCAGCGAGCGCGCGGTGCGGCTGTGTCGAGGGATCGCCGAAGCGCACGGGCTGCGGGCCGAGGTCGAGTGGCAGCCGCTGTACCCGGTGACGATCAACGACGCTGACCAGACCGAGTTCCTGGCCGGCACCGTCGTCGACCTGTTCGGCGAGCCGGCCAGTCTGGCGATGCCGAATCCCCACAGCGGCTCCGAGGACTTCTCCCGCGTCCTGGACCGGGTGCCGGGCGCGATGGCGTTCCTCGGCGCGACCGCACCGGGCGCCGACCCGGCCACCGCCGCGTTCAACCACTCACCCCTGGCCGTGTTCGACGAGGCGGTGCTGTCGTCAGGCGCTGCGCTGTATGCCCGGCTGGCCTTCGACCGGCTGAGGTGAGCGAGCGTAGCGAGGGAACAATCGGGATGCGGAGCCCTTCGGTGGCGAACCGAGTGGAGCGAGGGTAGGCCAGTGACGTCCGCGCTGCTCGGTCCCGCTGACATCCGGGCGCTTGCCGACCGGTTGGGCGTGCGTCCGACGAAATCGCTTGGACAGAACTTCCTGCACGATCCCAACACGATCCGGCGCATCGTCCGCACGGCCGAACTAGACGCCGGCGAGTCCGTGCTCGAGGTCGGCCCGGGCCTCGGCTCGTTGACCCTTGGCCTGCTCGAGGCCGGGCACCCCGTGACCGCCGTCGAGGTCGACGCGGTCCTTTCGGGGGCATTGGCGCAGACGGTGGCAGCCCGCCTGCCCGATGCTGCGCTGACGGTCCTGACGGCGGACGCGCTGCGGCTGGCCGAGCTGCCCGATGGGGCTCCGACGGCGCTGGTGGCGAACCTGCCCTACAACGTGGCTGTGCCGGTGGTGCTGCATCTGCTCGGCGCACTGCCGTCGCTGCAGCGGGGACTCGTGATGGTGCAGGCCGAGGTCGCCGAGCGTCTGGCCGCGCCGCCCGGCTCCAAGGTCTACGGCGTGCCGAGCGTGAAAGCCGCCTGGTACGCCGCGACGACCCGGGCCGGTTCGGTGCCGCGGACGGTGTTCTGGCCGATGCCCAACGTCGACTCGGGGCTGGTGCGATTGGTCCGGCGGGTACCCCCGGAGACCACGGCCACCCGCCCGGAGGTGTTCGCCGTGATCGACGCGGCTTTCGCGCAGCGCCGCAAGACGCTGCGCGCCGCATTGGCCGGCTGGGCCGGATCCGCGCCCGCGGCCGAGGACGCGCTGCGCGCCGCCGGCATCGACCCGTCCGCCCGAGGCGAGACGCTCGACGTAACCGCCTTCGCCCGCCTAGCCGAGAAGCGGCCGTAGAGAACGAACCGTGAGCCGGCCTTCAGCTGAGGCAGGAAGCCGAGCGGACCCAGCCACTGCCGCGATGAGCGCTCGCGCGAAGAGGCCGTCGGCGGATTGAAGTCGGCGCTCGCGCGAAGATCCTCCTACGGCGGATAAGAGACGGTAGCCTCCCTCAAGCGCTCGCCGACCCACGTGGAGTTCACATGACCAGTACGCCGCAGCCGCCGCCCGGCGACAACCAGCCCTGGCAGCAGTACCCACCCACGCAGCAGTACGGTCCGCCGGCCGGGAGCCCCCCGCCGTACGGGTATCCGCAGCAGCCGGCCGGCCAGGCTCCGCAGGGCTATCCGCAGCAGCAGCCGGGTTATCCGCAGCACCAGCCGGGTTACGGACCGCCGCCCGGCAACCCCTACGGCCCGCAGTACTATTCGGCGCAGCAGTTCCCCAAGCCCACCGGTTGGTTCGTGGTCAACTGGCTGTTCTTCTGGCCGCTGGCGATCTACTCGCTGATCTCGGCGTGGGGCAATATCGACCGCGCGCTGTTCGCGGGAGACATGGCCGGCGCCCAGTTCCAGGCCGATCGGGTCAAGAAGTTCGGCATCATCGCGCTGTGCATCGGCATCGGTTGGATCGTCCTGTGGATCGTCATCGCGGCCGCGGCGACCACTGCCGCCTGCACGGGCTACGGCTGCTGACGCAAGCCCGAACGCGAGGAGCGCTCGCGCGAAGAGCCGCCGCGCGAGCGGTCGAGAGCGACGTCCGCGTGAGGCGGATGAGTCAACTGCGCCCGCGGAACAGGCTTGTCACTGAACCGTCCTCGAAGACTTCCTTGATCGCCTGACCGAGTAGCGGGGCGATCGAAAGCACAGTCAGCTTGTCGAACTCCTGCTCGGCCCGGATCGGCAGCGTGTTCGTCACGATGATCTCGCTGATCCGGCTGTTCTTGAGCTGGTCGGTGGCCGTAGCGGAGAAGATGCCGTGCGTTGCGGCGATGACGACGTCGGTCGCGCCCGCGGTGAACAACAGCTCGGCCGCCTTGGTGATCGAGCTGGCGGTGTCGATCATGTCGTCGATCAGCAGGCAGCAGCGCCCGGCGACGTCACCAACCACCCGGTTGGCGACGACGTCGTTCGCGGCGTCGATGTCGCGCGTCTTGTGCACGAAGGCGAGGTCGCGGCCGCCGAGCTCGTCGGCCCATTGCTCCGCGGTGCGGACGCGTCCGGTGTCAGGCGACACGACGACGAGATCCTCGCGGCCGTACTTGTCGTGGACGTACTCGGACAGCAGCGGCATCGCGAACAGGTGGTCGACCGGACCGTCGAAGAAGCCCTGGATCTGCGCGGTGTGCAGGTCGACGGCCATCAACCGGTCGGCCCCCGCCGTCTTGAACAGATCGGCGATCAGCCGCGCGGAGATCGGCTCGCGACCCCGATGCTTCTTGTCCTGCCGGGCGTAGGGGTAGAACGGCGCGACCACGGTGATGCGTTTCGCGGACGCCCGCTTCAGAGCGTCGACGAGGATCAAGCTCTCCATGAGCCAGTCGTTGATCGGGGTGGTGTGCGACTGGATCACGAACGCGTCGGTGCCGCGGACCGACTCGTTGGGCCGGATGAAAAGCTCGCCGTTCGCGAACTCACGACGCGTGGTCGGGGTGACCGTGACCCCGATCGACGATGCGATCTCGTCGGCCAGTTGGGGGTAGGCGCCGCCGGAAAGCAGGACGAGACTCTTGCGCCCGGCAACCTGGAGATTGGACATCAGCCTTCGTCCTTGTCGGTGTCTGCTCCGGCCCGGGCCGCGGCGTCGGCGGCGGGCGTGCCGGCACGCTTGCGCGCAACCCAGCCTTTCACGTTTCGCTGTGCGGCGCGGGCGACTCCCATCGCGCCCGCAGGAACGTCCTGCGTGATGACCGACCCGGCGGCGGTGTAGGCGCCGTCGCCGACCTCGACCGGGGCCACGAGCATGTTGTCGCCGCCGATCTTGACGTGATCGCCGATGGTGGTGTGGTGCTTGGCGACGCCGTCGTAGTTCAGGAATACGGTGGCGGCGCCGATGTTGGTGTGCTCGCCGATGGTGGCGTCGCCGACGTAGGAGAGGTGCGGCACCTTGCTGCCCGTCCCGATCTCGCTGTTCTTGATCTCGACGGACGTGCCGATGTGCACGCCGTCGGCGAGCTGGGTACCCGGCCGCAGGTAGGCAAACGGGCCGATCGTGACGTCGGCGCCGATCGTGGCCTGAATCGCGACGGCGCGCGAGATCCGGGTGCCGGCGCCGACGGACGTGTCGGTCAGCGTGACCTGCGGTCCGATCTGCGCGCCCTCGCCGACGTGCGTAGAGCCGTGCAGGTCGACCGACGGCCACAGCGTGACATCG
>JAOPVG010000026.1 GCA_025966255.1 Jatrophihabitans sp. | reverse complement strand
GAGCCGGCGCCCCGGTCATGACCGCCACCCGGTCCATCACGCTGACGCCGGCCCCGCCCGTCGGCGGAGGTGGCGGCGGCGGCGGCGGTCCGAGCAGCTCCACCGGCAGCCCCACCGTCTCCGACGCCCGCATCCGCATCGTCACCAACGACACCACCACCGTGACGGTCGGCCTCGTCGACAGCTCGATCACCACGATCAACTGGACGTGGGACGGCGGTGGCTCGGCCACCGGGCTGACCGCCCAGATACCGCTCAGCGCCGGCGGCACCACCTCGATCAGCGCCAGCTACCCCACCGCGGGCACGGGAGACCTCGATGTGTTCTTCCGCTACGACCATCCCAAGCCCGGCGAGGACGGCACCGACCCGTCGGTCACCTCGTACCCGTTCTCGACCGCGCCCGACAACACGCACACCACCGAGGCGGGCAGCGCCGACGTCGGCGCCCAGTGGCAGCCCGACGGGGTAGCGATCGCCGGCAACCCCGACCTCAAGGCTCGGCTGGCCCTGCTCGCCGCCGGAACCGTGACCGTGACCGGCTACGCATCCTTCGATTCCGACGACGATTCCTACGAATCGACCGAGCACCGCAGCTACAACGACCAACTCGCCGACCGGCGAGCGCGCGGCGCGGCGCGGCTGTTGCAGAACCTGGCCGACCGCAACGACCTGACGATCAACACGACTCCGATCACCGTCGGCAGTGGGGCCGGGTACGCCGCGAGCCGCGCCGATCACGGCACCGCCCGATCGCACTTCTGGCGGGCGACGCTGCCCGACCTGCCGCTGTCGGCGACCACGACGATCACCGCGACGCTGACCCGGGGCACCGACGACGGCAATCAGCAGGCGCCGCCACCGAGTCCGCGGCCGGCCCCACCGGCCTCGCCGTCCTGGTTCCGCAAGCTGCGGATCCAACTCGTCCTGGAACGGTCGCGCTTCGTCTCGCTCAAGATCCTGGGCGAGGTCGACTTCTACACCGCGACCGAGAAGCAGCTCGCGAGCGCGCAGACCCCGCAACACCTGCCGACCCGGCCCGACAACTCGATGGACGGCGTCACCGACATGACGCTGGACATCGTCGTCGACGACGCGGCCGCCAGCTGGACGGTCGACGCGAGCTTCCGTGCCGTCGATGCCGACGTGGACGGACTCTGGACGCTCTACCGTCCCACCTCCGGCAGCACCACCGCGATCGACATCCTCGGCGCCTACGCCGCCCTGGCCCCGGTGCTTGCCTCGACGGCGCCGGCTAGCCCGTCGGGCGGCGACATGGTGCCGCTAGCCATCGAGACGGCCGGCGTTCTCGCGTTGGCTTTGTTCGGCATCCTGCCGGTCAAGCAGGTGACCCTGCATGGCGTCGAGGCGATCGTGTCCAGTAAGCCGACCGGCACCCAGGTCGACCTGATCGTCGACGTCGAGACCAAGCTCGGCCTGTCGGCGGGTGTGGTGTCGATCGACCTGGACAAGCCCGTGACCGTTCGGTTCAAGGCGGTCGGCTTCTCCATGGGCTGGAGCTCCGGCGGCATCGACCGGATCACGCCGACGTTCGACGCCAGCAAGGGCTACACGATCGACATCCCCACCGGAGCGGTGCACGCCGTCTCGCCGATCGGTGACCTGCTGGAGGTCCTGGGGGTACGGGTCAGCCACGACAACCCGACCTTCATCGAGACGGAGGTCGGGCTGGCGGTCGATCTCGGCGTGGTCGAGGTCGACCGGGCGCGCGTGCGCGTGCGCCTCGATCAGGCCGAGCCGCCCACGCTGACTGCGCTGGGCGCGGGGATCGACGTCGGGGTGTTGAAGGGTCACGGCTACGTCGCCATCGATGCCGCCACGGGCGACGTGACCGGCTCCCTCGACGTCACCATCGCCGATCCGTTGAACCTGCGGGTGATGGCGGGCCTGGCGATCAAGCATCCGCTGGACGACCCCAACACGGTCGGTGTCTTCGTCGGCATGGAGCTCGACCTGCCGGTCCCGATCCTGCTCGGCACGACCGGTCTGGGCATCTACGGCTTCCTCGGCGGAGTCGGCGTGAACATGCGCCGCGACGAGCATCCGACCGACACGGTCCCGGCCCTGGCCTGGCTGCAGCGCCAGCCGCAACAGAACCCGATCGACCCGACCGGTTGGGTCGCCAAGCAAGGCAGTTGGGCCTTCGCGATCGGCGTGCTGCTGGGCACGACCGACGGCGGATTCATCGTCCACCTCAAGGGCGTGCTCATGCTGGAGCTGCCCGGCCCCCGACTGCTGCTGGTGATGAAGGCCGACATCCTGTCGATCCCGCCGGAGCTGTCGGACCCGAGCCAGCAGGCGACCATTCTCGCGGTCGTCGAGATCGACATCGGCGCCGGGACGATCACCATCGGCCTTGTGGTCGACTACTCGGTGATCGGCCTGGTGTCCATTCACGTTCCGGTGCAGGGCTACTTCAGCGTGAACGACCCGCCCGAGTGGTACTTCGACATCGGCTCGTACACCAATCCGGCCACCGTCAGCGTCTTCGACGTGTTCACCGGCTCGGGCTATCTGATGCTGCACGGCGATGGCATCACGCCCTACCCGCCGTTCCCGCAGCTCACCACCGGTGGCTTCACCATCGCGATCGGGTTCCACGTGGACCTGATCTGGGGCGACACGACAGTTGGGCTGTACCTCAAGGTCGGCGCCGGCTTCGACGCGATCATCTCCTTCGGGCCGTTCGCGCTGGCCGGCAAGATCGTCGTCGAGGGCGAGCTGAAGCTGTTCATCGTCTCCATTGGGGCGAGCGCCGAACTCGACGTCATGGCCATCCCCGATTCCAGCGGCGACATGCAGGTCTGGGTGCACGGCGAGGTCTGTGGCCACGTCGATTTCTTCTTCTTCAGTGTCGAAGGATGCGTCGATTTCACCCTGGGCAGCCAGCCGACGCCGGTGCACGACCCGCAGCCGCTGATCACCGGGGTGCAGCTGGTGTCGCGCTCGCCGGCGCTGGTCGAGGGCAGCGGGACGGACCGCTCGATCGACGGGGTGCTGGCGAAGGCGGCCGAGCAGGGCAGCGCCGATCCGGCCCCCGCGGTGGTACCGATCGATTCGATCCCGGTGATCGCCTTCGACATCACACCCGTGGTGCCCGCAGGCTTCACCGTGCTCGGCGTCACCCCCACCGCCTCGCCGGGCACGCCGGCCAATGCCTGGACCAAGCGCGGCGCGATCTGGTGGCGCTACACCCTCGAGTCGATCACGCTGGTCGGGACGCTCGGGCCGGGCGAGACGCCGGCCACCTGGTGGTCGCGCGCGGTCACGGTCGACCCGGCCGAAGGCAGCCGGCTGGCGTTGCTGTCGTGGGTACCGAGCCCGACGCCGGCCGCGGTGCCCTACGGGACACAGCTGACCACCGACGTCCACCAACGCTGGGGCAGTGTCTGCGAGCCAGCCGCTCCGCCGGCTCCGGTGCTGTGGACCTTCGACGACCAACGGGCCGGACCGTCCGCGACCGGCTGGCAGCTGACCGGAGTGTCCTGGCCCGATCCACCCGACACGCTGCGCTCCTGCGCCCCCAACTTGGGAATCCACGTGCGCGAGCTCTGGCGGTGCGGGGATGCGGCGACCGACGCGCGGCGCGGCATCGACCCGGCCCGGGTGATCGCCGACCAGGTGCCCTGCCGGCCCCAGCCGCAGCGCCCGGGCCTGGCAGCGGCCCTACCGCCATCGGCCCAGGCCGTCGGTGAGGGCGACTGGCTGGCGGCGGTCGCGACGCACACCGCTGCCGGAATCCCCCCGTCCGGTCTGCACCAGGCCATCGCCCGACAAAGCTGGGATCCCGCGCTGGTCAAGGAATACCTCTGCTCCGGGGCGATCCTGCGCTCCCCCTTCGCCGATACGCCGCACCCATCGAATCACCGCGACGGGCGCGACGCCGAGCTGGTGAAGCAGACCTGGGACACACTCAAGTTCAGCCCCGATGTCCTGCTCGACGCAGTTCGGTTCGATGCCCCCGACGGGCTCGACGAGGTCGTCGCCCTGGTGGCGGTGCCGCGCAAGTTCATCGAGGGGCAGCTGGTCTTCCGCGCATTGGACGCGAACGGCACCGAGCTGGCCCGCACTCCGTTGACCGCCTCCGACGTCGGACTCACTCGGCAACCGTCGCAGTGGCAGGACAGCACCGGCCCCTGGCTGAACCCGCTGACCCGGGCTCTGACCGTGCTCAGCCGAACCACCGTGGGATCGCCGAGCCGGCAGGGCGGCGGCTACGTCCCGGCCGTGGTGAAGGTGAAGACGCCGACCGGCACCACGAGCATCGACATCGGCTGGAACGGCAAGCAGCTCGGCTACGAAAGTGCACCGCCGTTCTACGTAGTTGCCCTCCAGTCGGTGCTCGCGGCGGAGGAGGTCCGCTACAGCTGGGACTCCACCACCTCGACGGCCGAGCAAGCCGCGTTGTCGGACGCGCTGACCCAGGAACCTGACAATCACGCCCTGTTCTCCCCCGGCACCGGGTACACCCTCACCGTCGGCTGGCACGCCGAGTGGCTCGACCAGGACGATCCGCCGTCGGCGTCGGCCAACGGCACGGTCACCCCGCACGTCGACCAGACGTTCACGTTCAGCACCGAAGGCAGCGGGCAGGCCCCAACTCGGCTCGATCCGTGGGTGCTCTCGACGACGCCCGGCCCGGAGGAACACGGCGTGTTCTGCGATGACCCGACCCGGGTCGTGTTCGCTACGCAGGCCGTGGCCAAGTTGTTCGCGGCCTATGGCGACACCCTGGAAATGCGATTGCGCTCGTCGTCCGGCAATCATCCGCAACCGGGCGGGCCGCGAGGCTTGGGCGGGACGATCGCGAGCGTGACGCTCGATCCCGTCAACCCGGGGCCCGGCGCGCTCCGGGTGATAACCCCCTGGGAGCAGGCCATTCGTGACACCGTCCTGGCCGACGCTCCGTGCATCCCGGACGGGTCACGGGATTCCCACTCGGTCGTCGAGATCGACTACCCCCTCGAGCCGTGCACCGACTACCTCCTCGACATCGTCCGGGTGGGCGGCGGCGAGACGCTCGTCTTCCGGCGCGGCTTCACCACTGGACGGTTCCGAACCCTTGAGGACTTCAGCTCGACGTTCACCGCCGTTCGCGTCGAGCATCGCGCGACGGCACCCGGCGGCTCGGTCGGACCGCTCAGCGCGCTGCCCACGCGTCCCACCGGGGACGCGGTGGATGCCGCGTTCGCCACGGCCGGGCTGGATCGCCCGACCGTGCCGCGGCTGCCGCGGGTGCAGGTGCTCTGGTCGACCGACCCGACGCCGCAGCCCCTCGCGGTGGTGTTCGAGGCCGCGGAGCCACTGTGGCGTAGCCATCCGATCCCGACCTGGGTCTCGGCGAACAATCCGCGCGATCCGATGGGCATGGCCTGGCAGGACGTGGTCACCGAGTATCTGCGGCCGATCCGCGACGCCTCGTCGACGACGGCGGTGGCCTCGATCGTGGCCGCGCCCGGTCTGCAGCGCGGCGTGGTGTTGCTCGCGCCCAATCAGCGCGGGACCCAGTTGGTGCTGGCGTTGTCGCGCGACGCCGACCCGCTGGCCTTGGGGTCGAGCGCTGACCTCGCGGTGATCGCGCACATCGGGCTCGATGCCGCGCCGTGGGAGGACTGACGATGGACCGGTTCTACGATCCCTACCTGTTCCACGCCACCGCGGTCGGCGTGGACTGGGCGGCCGTGGCGAAGCTGCAGGGCCGGCCGGCCGAGGTCGACACCACCCCGTCGGTGCAACTGCGGTGGATGGTCAACACAGCCATCGGTCTGCCGCCCGGAGCGTTCACCGTGTGGCGTCGTTCGGGGGCGGCGAAGCTGCAGAACGTCGAGGTGGGTCAGCTCTTCGGCGACGGCTTCGTCAGCTCGGTGCTGCCGGAGCCGATGGTGAGCGTCGAGGTCGACATCACGCCCGACACCACGAGCAGCTCGGTGATGCTGTCCGGTTTCGTCGACGCGCCGAGTCCGACGACGTTGGCGGCCGTCAGAACACAGACCCCGGGCGGTCCGACGACGCTGCTCGTTCGGGGCAGCGGACTGCGCCAGTTCGTGACGACCGGTGGCACCGTCACCGCAGTGCGCGGCGAGACGGTACGCGCGGCGCTCGAGTCGGACTGGAAACCGTACGAGGCGGTCGGCCTGCCGGTGGACGGGTCGTGGAACGCGTCGCGGTATTCGACGCAGGATCAGGGGTTCTTCGCCGGCCCGGTGCCGCCGGATGAAGCCGCGCGGCAACGGATGCTCCGCGGGCTGGCCCCATTCGGCTGGGCGCCCTGGACGGCCACCGGTCGCACCGTCGCGTCCTGGGCGGCTCCCGATCCGGCTCGGTACGTCGCGGCGGTCCAGGCCCAGACCCTGGATCGGGCCCGTCCGTTGTTCGCGGCGGGCGTCGCGCCGGCCGACCAGGCCGCGATCAAACCCGTCCAGAGCGTTCCCGGCCCGACGAGCCAGGGCGCGAGCGCCGCGGGCACCTCGACGGTGGGGGTACCGCTGCTGGGCACCCTGCTGGTCGGCCCCGGTAACGATTCCGCGGCCGCGCTGGCGCTCGGGTTCGGCACGGCCTACCCGGCAACCGATCGAGTCACCGCCGTCCTCGCCGTGACCCATTCGGACTTCATGGTCACCGCCTCCTACCCCGACGGAATCGGAACCAATGGCACCGGTATCGAGCTCGCCGTCGTCTTGCCCTGGCCGGGCACCGTGCACCGACCACCGGGCCATCCGACGTCGCTGATCGCCGAGCGGGCCGGGTTGTTGCTGCCCGCGTCCGATGTCGCGCCGTGGACCGAGACGGTCCGGCTGGCGTTCGACCGGGTGCCGATCAGCGTCGCGATGGAGCGTCCGACCGTCGCAGCGCTGGCCCGCTACCCGGCCGCACCGGCGCAGGCCGACCTGACCTTGGAGCCCGATCCGGCCGGTGGCTGGCGACCCCTCCTGCTCACGGCTCGCCCCGACCCGAACGCCGGTCAGGTCGCGCTGGTCGACTCCGTCGACACCGAACTACCGGTCAATCTGTCGGCCCGCACGATCGGGCACGCCGTCGCCGTGGCCGATGTGTACGGGCTCTGGTCGAGCTGGGCCGACGTCAGCTACGCATCGAGCTCGCCGCCGTACCCGATTCCGCAGGTCGTGTCGGCG
>JAOPVG010000617.1 GCA_025966255.1 Jatrophihabitans sp. | reverse complement strand
CTGCTGCCCTCGGTCGGCTGCACCTGTTTGCCCTTCACCACCCCGAACAGGGTGTCGTGGAACTTCACGAACGTGTCGATCGAGACGTCCGAAGCACACAGGGCAGCGTTGGCCGCCCGCGAGGAGTACTGGTTCCCGTTCGACGCGCTGTCCAGGAACGCGAGCGGGTGGTAACGCACCTGCGCCCGGTTCGCCCGGACGTCGGCCTCCATCGTCTTGCTGACCGCCTTCTCGAAGTCCAGGCAGTGCGGGCACTGAAAGTCCTCATAGACGTCGACGGTGGCCGCGGCCTTCTTGCCGAAGACGACGCCGTCGGCGACGGAGGCGTGCGGAGCGCTCAACGAGCCCTGGATCTTGGCCCGGCCCGACTGCACGCCGATGCCGATGAGCCCGACCAGCACGACGACGACAGCCAGCGACCCGTTGAGGTACAGCGCCCGCGAGCGCGCCTCCTTGCGCCGGGCCTCGAGCATCGCGTTGTACTTGCGCGCGCCCTTCTCGGTGCGCAGCCGCTTCGCCGACGGCGCCTCGACGTAGTCGTTGCGGCCAAGGAATTCCTCGATCGAGACGCGGGTGTAGCTCCACACCACGAGGTAGGCCGCCAGCAGCAGCAACCCGACATCACGGAGGATGTCCAGCGTGTAGCTGGTGGAGGTGGTCGCGCCGCCGTTGCCGAAGCAGCCGCAGTCGATCTGGATGTTCCGCGCAGCGGCCTGGATGAGCCCGATCAGGAACACCACGAACAGCACGGCCGACGCCGCGGCAGCCAGCCGCACCGCCACCCCGACCACCAGCAGGATGCCGAGGCTGACCTCGATGACCGGCAGTCCGTAGCCGATGGCCTTCGACAACCACTCGGGCGTGGCGTCGTAAGCCCGCACCGCCTGCACGAACGCTCGGGGCGAGTGCAGCTTCGACCACGCCGCCCAAATCCACACGACGCCGAGCACGAGCCTGATGACGGTCCCCAGCCAGGGACGAATCGGGTTCCAGTTCACGAACGACGATTGTGCCTCAGACCGCATTGAGCTACGCGTTCGCCACCAGAGGAAGATCGTGAGCAATCTGCTTCTGCTCCGTCGTGCTCTGCAGGAACGCCACCCTGGCGTAGTCATCGGTGCCGTAGAGCAGCAGCTCCGCGGAGTGCGTCTGCCCGTCGTCCTCGGCCACCGTCACGTGCGCGGCGGCCTGCGCGGCGTCGACCTGCGCCTGCGTCCCGCGCAGCCCTACGAACGTCGCCTTGCTGCCCGCGGAGAAGTTCGAGACCCACTTCTTGAGGACGGGCCCGGTGTCGCGTTTGACGTCGGTCGTCACGAACACCACGTACGTCCTCGCGGCAAGGGCAGCCGGCACCTGCTTCAGCGCGATCGAGACATCGGCCATCGTCGTGGGGCACACGTCCGGACAGTTCGTGTAGCCGAAGAACAGCAACGTCGGGTGCTTGGCGGTGGTGGCCCCGAACGCGAACGGTTTGCCGTTGAAGTCAGTCAGCGAGAAGGACGGGCGGGGCTGGGCCGGGTCGAGGCCGGCGCCCTGGTACGGACCGCCCGTGCTCCCGCCGATCAGCTGCGAGGGCTGCGCGCTCTTGCCCGTCGAGCCGCTGCTCGAGCAGCCCGCGAGCGCGACGGCGAGCGCGAGCAGCGCGGTGAGAACGGCGCAACGACGAATCACGAGTGGGCTCCTGAGGGCGCGGACGTACTTGAGTCTGCCGGGTTGGGTACGGACCCGCCGGTCGGGGCGGGTGCGCCCACAGCAATGACCGGGGCGGTCACGTTGATCGGACCGGCGATCTGGAAGTCGAGCTCGATGTTGACGTCCTGTCCCGCGGTCAAGGGGCCGAACAGGTGCTCGATCATCACGTGCCCGTTGCCGGTCGAGAGCACGAGGCTGCCGTGCGCGGGGATCACGACGCCGCTGCCGGTGGCGGTCATCTGTCCGTTCACCTCGGTGTGCAGGACGGCGGTGGCGCCGGCGCCGGTGACGACGCGCTGCAGCCGGTCGTCATGCGCCGTCGTGTTGTAGACGACGAAGTACGCGGCCGCCGACTGCGTAGGGGGCACTGGCGCGCGCACGTACGCGCCCGTCACCACCACTGATCCGGGCGACGGCGCCGGACCCGACGCGGCCGATTGCGGCATGGCACCCCGGATCAGGCCGGCGGCGCCGAGCGCGACGACCAGCGAACCGCCT
This sequence comes from Jatrophihabitans sp., assembly GCA_025966255.1. Taxonomy (GTDB): domain Bacteria; phylum Actinomycetota; class Actinomycetes; order Mycobacteriales; family Jatrophihabitantaceae; genus Jatrophihabitans. The sequence continues at coordinate 2,504 of JAOPVG010000617.1, read as the reverse complement.
ACGACCGCGGGCCAGGGCAGCCTCATGCGTCGCCGCCGCGACTGCGGGCCCGCGTGACCACAGCGAGGCTGAGTGCTGCGGCCGCCACCACCAGCGCGACGATCGACAGCGTCACCGACCGGGCGTTGCTGGGCGCCTTCGCCGCCGTGGCCGTGGTGCTCGACGCCGCGGCCGATGCGTTCGCCAGTTCGAGCACCGGTGCCGGATGGGTCGGCTGCGTCGCGCTGCCCGGCGCGGACGTCTCGATCCAGCTGACCACGCTGCCGTCGCTGTACTTCTGCAGCGCCTTGAAGACAAGAGTCGGTGCATCCGGCAGTTGGCCGGCCAGCATCGTGAAGTTGCCGTACTCCCCCGGCGCGATGCCCTGTCCGGCCGCGGCGGTCCAGGTGATCTGCGAGACGGCCTCGGTGATGTCGCCGTCGTCGGTCGTGATCGGCTTGGCGAGCTTGGTCGTCACCTGCGTGTGCGTCCATCCGGGCATCGGGGCGATAAGGACGGACGCGATGGGCGTGGCCGTCGGCAGCTGAACGGTCAGCCCCACGGTGTCCTTGGTTTCCTCGACCGGCACCCGGAAGGTGATCTCCTGGTCGCCGCCGCCGCGCGTCGCGCCGGGGGCGGAGACGGTCACGTGGGCCGACGCGGGCCCGGCCAGGACGAGCAACGCCACGAGCGTGACGAGTACGCCGAGGGCGACGGTGCGCAGGCGGGTCATCGAGAGCCTTTCAGTGCAGCCGGAGGATGGCATCGGTGGAGGTGGCATCGAATTGGGACGTCGTGACGACGAGGTCGATCTCCCAGCTGCCCGCGACGGGCAGGCTGACCGACCCGTCGTAGACGCCCTTGCCGGCGCGGGTGAGGCGCACCGGGATCGGGCCGACCTGGGCGGCGGCCTGGGTGGCGGTGGCGGTGATCTTTGTCGGTTCGGTGCCCGGGCTGAGTTCGAGGGTCAGGTTGACCGTGCCGTGCGTGCCGGGGTCGGACGTGATTGTGACGCTCCGCCCGCTGCCGAGCGGAGCGGTGGCTGACACCGGCTCGCGGTACTGCGCGGCGAGGGCTTCCTTCCCGCGGGGTTGGGCGACGAGCACCGCGGTGAGCGCCAGCACGAGCAGGGCCACGGCGGTTTCGACGAGGACCGACCGCCGCAGCCGCTCGGTGGCCGCCGGATCGTCGTCGGTCTCGTCGTCGGTCTCGTCGTCGTCCGGGTCGGACTCGGGCCCGGCTGCGGCGAGCGTCGCGTCGGTGATGGCGTAGGCGAGCGTCGGACGCATCCGGTTGCGTACGAGCAACCGTGACCAGTTGCCCAGCGTGATGAGTCCGAGGAACAGCACGATCTTGCCGACCACGAGCAGTCCGTAGGTGGTCGTGAAGATAGCGTGGACGGTGCCGATGCCGCGCCACGCCGCGTAGGTACCACTGCCGGCCAGGACGACCATCGACACGAATGCCGCCGTCGAAAAGACCGGCAGCACCGCGCGCAGCTCAGCCGGCTCCCGCCGCGGCAGCACCGCCGCCACCAGGACCAGCAGGCCGCCCAACCACGTCGCCATCGCCGTCAGATGCGACATGTCGAGCACGACCGACAGCCACGCCGGCGACGTGGTGCCGGAATGACCGGCGCCCGAGAACGTCCACACAATGCCCACACCCAACGCGCCGGCGACGGCGGCCTCGGCCCGCGAGGCCCGCGCGTCCGCCTGCAAGGCGCGGGCCAGCAGCACGGCCAGCGCGCCCAGCAGCACCAGCCGGATGCAGTGCAGCTGCCCGTAGTTGCTGTGCAGCGTGTCGTCGATCAGCGATGGCGTGAGCAGTTGGCCGGGCCCGGCGCCGGACGAGTACGGACCCTGCAGCAGCAGCTCCAGCGCGGCGCCCAGCGTCGCCAGCCCCCAGCCCGTCCACACCAGACGACCGGCCCGGCGGTCGTCGCGCCCGGCCGGCCACACGGTCAGGATCAGCCACAGTCCGCCGAGCACGGCCAACCCGGCGTAGGACAACCAGCGCGCGTAGTCGAAGGTCTGGCTCGTGGCGTGGTTGCCGGTCACCGACGACACGCTGCCCCGGGCCAGCGCACCGTTGCCCACGACGAATCGGATCGTCCCGGCCAGCGGGTGCGAGTCGGCCGAGACGACCCGGAAGCTGGCCGTGTACGTGCCGTCGCCCAGGCCGCTGGTCAGCGTGTCGGTGACCTTCGAACCGTTGCCGCCCGGATGGAAGGCCGCGCCCGCATCGACCCGCCGGCCCGACTGATCGGTGACGTGCAGGTAGCCGACGTTGCCGAGCCCGACGCTCTCGTCGAACGTGATCGTGACGGATTTCGGCGCGGACTTCAGCCGAGTGCCGTCGCCCGGGTCGGACGCGACGACGGTGGCGTGGGCCGACGCTGGGCCGGCCAGCAGCAACCCGGTGCCGAGCAGAGCCCCGAGCAAGGCCAGCCCACCAAACAAGCGGCGGGTCATGCCACCCCTCGCAGGTCCGTCGGACCGTCCTCGTCGCGATCCCGGCGTCCG
>JAOPVG010000587.1 GCA_025966255.1 Jatrophihabitans sp. | reverse complement strand
TCGTCGGGCTCGGTCCGGGGGGAGCGAACCCAGCCGATCGGTTGGACGTTCACCCGCCAACCATGACACGCGCAGTCGGTGCCCGGCAGTCAGAACACGCTCCGGACTCCTAGGTTGGGCCCATGGCCGATCCGCGCGTGCTGCTCGTTGTCCATCACACGACGTCGCCCGCTTTGCAGACCTTGCTCGAGGCCGTCCTCGAAGGAACGAATGCCGACGGCATCGAGGGGGTGGAGGTGCGGGTGCGCCCGGCGCTGGTCGCGTCACCGGTGGACGTGCTCGAGGCGAACGGTTTCGTGCTCGGGACGCCGGCCAACATCGGCTACCTCTCCGGGGCCATGAAGCACTTCTTCGACGGGATCTACTACCCGACGCTGACGGCCAAACCGGGTGCGCCGTACGGGCTATACGTGCACGGGAACAACAGCACCGAGGGCGCGATCCGGGCGGCCGAGTCGATCACGAAGGGGATGGGGTGGGAGCGCGTGCACGCGCCGGTCACCGTGGTCGGCGGCGCGGACAAGGCCGCGACCGAGGCGTGCTGGGATCTCGGCGCGACCGTCGCGGCGTCCTTGATGGGTTGAGCCTTCAGTCCGACTCCGGCAGTACGGCGGGCAGCGCGAACGACTCGAACAGCGTCGGGTCGAGGAACGCGTAGATACGGGCGATCGCGCCATCGCGGATCTCGAGCACCTGGATGCTGTGCGCGTGCCACTTGCCGTCCTCGGCACCCTGGTACGTCGCGACCGCCGGGCAGCCGTTGGCGTGGGTCGGAATGAGCCGACGCCGGACGCCGGTCATCACCCGGTGACCGAAGAAGCCGGCCACCGCGTCGCGTCCGCTGAACCAGGTCGGGATCGGCGGCATCTCCAGCTCCACGTCGTGGCGCAGCAGCGCGGTGAGCGCGGCCAGGTCCGAGGTCTCGAATGCGGTGACGAATTGGCTCAGGATGTCCGCGTCGAGGTCTTCGCTCATCGTGACGTCCTCCTCCGACCGGGTCGACCCGGCGAGGTGCGCGCGGGCGCGTTGCAGGGCGCTGTTCACCGCGGCGACGGACAGCTCGAGCAGTTCGGCGACGTCGGCGGCGGGCCACTGGAGCACGTCGCGCAGCACCAGGGCCGCCCGCTGCCGGGCCGGCAGCTCTTGTAGCGCGGCGACGAACGCCAACCGCGTGCTCTCGTGTCGGATGGCGATCGTCGCCGGGTCCTCGGCGTCGGTCCCGACCGCGGAGTCGGGCAGCGGTTCCAGCCACGGCACCTCGGGGCGCTGTTCGGCCAGCGGCACGAACGGGTCGGTGCTCGCGATGCCGAGTCCGGACGGCAGCAGCCGCCGTCCGGAACTCTCGAGGGCGGTCAGGCAGGCGCGGGTGGCGATCCGGTACAGCCAGGTACGCACCGACGACCGGCCCTCGAACTTCGGGTAGGCCCGCCACGCCCGCAGGTAGGTCTCCTGCAGCACGTCCTCGGCGTCGTGGAACGACCCGAGCATGCGGTAGCAGTGCACGAGCAGCTCGCGCCGATGTGGATCGGTGAGCCGCGTGAACTCCGTTTCAGGCGACGGCATCGAGCGCGGCCTCCCGCACGGGTGAAACCAGCGGGGCACTCCGCACCTTGCGGCCGGCGAGGAACAGCCCCGCACCGGCTCCGGCCAACGCGATGGCGGCAGTGACGTACAGCGCCGGCGCCACGCCGTCGCGGAAGGACTGCGGGCTCGCATAGCTCCCGCTGGCGGCGAACACCGCCGACACGATCGCGATACCGAGGACGCCACCGAGTTGACGCATCGAGTTGAACGTCCCGGCCGCCTTGCCCAGGTACATCGCCGGCACCGAGTTCATGACTGAATTCTGCCCGGTGGGCAGCGCCATCGACGTACCGCACCCGGCGATGACGAGGGCAGCCACCGACGCGGTGTAGCCGTAGCCCTGCGCGACGTTGTACGCGAGCCAGCCCAGCCCGACGCCCTGCAGCGTCAAACCGAGAACGATCAACGGGCGGGCGCCGACGCGGGACTCGAGCAGACCGGCCAGCGGGGCGAAGAAGAACAGCGTCACGGTCCACGGCGTGAAGCGGAGCCCGGCGGCGAGCGGGCTGTACCCGAGGGAGATCTGCAGGTACTGCGCGAACAGGAACACCGTCCCGAACAACGACGCCGTCAGTAAGAGGTTGGCGGCGTTTCCGGCCGAGTAGGAGCGGATCCGGAACAGGTGCATGGGCAGCATCGCGTTCGGGATGCGGACCTCCCAGAGCCCGAACGCGATGGTGAGCACGCCGCCGCCGATCAGCATCGTGAGAACCTCCGCGCTCGACCAGCCCGCGGCGTCGGCCCGGACGAGTCCCCACACGACGCCGAACATCGCGGCGGTGACGAGCGAGAGCCCCAGCAGGTCGGGACGCACCCGGTCACCGCGGCTCTCCTCGAGACGCGTCCTGGCCAGCGGGATGAGGACGGCGCCGATGGGGACGTTGATCCAGAAGATCCATTGCCAGGCGATCCCGTCGGTGACCGCGCCGCCGACGATCGGGCCGCCGACCACGGCCAGGCCGGTCAGGGCGGTGAAGATACCGACGACCGGACCGCGTTTCTCGACCGGAAACGCGGTGGTCAGTAACGCGACGGCAAGTGGCATGACGAGCGCGGAACCGGCGCCCTGCACGGCGCGCGCGGTGATGAGGGTCGCGGCGTCGGTGGAAAGCGCGCAGGCCGCGGAGGCGAGCGTGAAGAGCGTCAGGCCGGTCACGAACAGCCGGCGCCGGCCGAAGCGGTCGCCGAGGGCGGCGCCGGTGATGAGCAGGACCGCGAAGCTCAGGCTGTAGGAGTTGACGGTCCAGTCGAGGGTGGCGATCGACGCGTGCAGGTCGTCGCGGATCGCGTTGAGAGCGGTGGCGACGACGAGCTGGTCGAGCGCCACCATGAGGGCTGCGGCCGAGGTCAGGGCGAGAGCCCAACGCTGGGCGCGGGTTGATGTGATGGTCACGGTTTCTCCCAGTGGACGGTGTGCACCGGTACTGACCAGCGGCGATGTCAGAACTCATCGGCCCGCGGCGATGAATTTCCGGCCAGCCGCCGGTCTGTATCGGTATGACTGAGGCATTCGTCGTCCGCTACCGGACGACTCCCGAGACGGCGGAAGAGAATCAGCGGCTGGTCGAGGCGGTGTACGCGGAGCTGGCTGAATCTCGTCCGGACGGCTTGCAGTACGCGACGTACCGGCTGGCCGACGGCGTCACGTTCGTGCACGTGGCGATCGGCGGCGGCGACGTGCTCCGGGAGGTGGCCGCCTTCCGGGAGTTCCAGCGCGACCTGGGCGAGCGGGTGGACGCGGCCCCGGAGTCGTCGTCGGCCAGGCTCGTCGGCTCGTACCGCGTCTACGAGCCGGCTCAGTCGTAGACGGCGTCCACCTGCCAGCGGGGCGGCTGGTCGTCGGTCGGCATTGTGCCGGTGACGAGATAGGCCCGGCCGCGGACGTCGACGATCTGGCAGCGCACGACCCGCCGCGCCGCCTCGGGACTCCACCAGCGCTCGTCCACCGGCCAGGGGCCGGCCCAGGACGTGACGGCCACCGGGGTGTCGCCGCCCATGGCGAATAGGGCGGGCGTCCCGGGCATCGCTCCCCGTTCGGTGACCCGCACCGGACGTCGCCCGCTGTCGAGCAGTTGGGCCGGACGCGGCGGATCGAGCAGCACTGACGGCGCGGGAGCGGGCAGTTGGCCGGGCCACGGTTGTTCGGGCGAGCGCAGTGGCAGCGGCTCGTCGCCCCACGGCACGAGCCGGGTGCGCTGCCCCGGATCGCGGCCACCGTCGAGCACCGGCGCGAGCACCGACCCGTGCCCGAGCAATGTCTGCACCCGTGCCAGCGCGCGGGCCGCCCGCTCGTCCTCGTCGCCAGAGCCGCCCCACAATGCGCCCTGGTGTGCGCCGGTGGGCACGGCTTCGATCGGGACGAGCCGTACTCGAGTGATCCCGCCGGTGGGTCGGTGCGCGCCGGAGAGCCAGCCTTCGAGTTGCCAGCGGACCCGGTCGAGGACGTCGACGGTGGACAACACCCCGGCGTGCCGCCAGCGGCGCACCGTCTCCTCACCGTTCTCGCTCAGGGCCTGCAGTTCCAGGCAGGTGCAGGCCAGTCCGTGCGCGGCGAGATCGGTGACGAACTCCTCGGCGATGCCGCGCGCGGAGAAGGTGATGGTGTCGACGCGGTCGACGGGTGGTTCGAGGTCGAGGGTGACCGCGAACTCGACCGGTGGACGGCGCGCGGACAGCGGACGGTCGTCGCGGCCACCCGCCTGCCGGTGGGCCCAGGTGCCGGTGGGGCCGAAGCGGGCCAGTACGTCGCGGGCCGGCAGGGCGGCGAATCCGCCGAGGGTGCGGATGCCCAACCGGCGCAGCAGGTCGATCAGCGGCGAGGCCCCGGACGGGTCCAGCGTCTCGATCGGCAGGTCGTTCAGGAAGTCCGGTGAGCCGCCGGGGTCGACGATCACGCCGCGCCGCGCGGCCTGCTCGGCGGCGAACGAGCCATCGGCGATGCCGATGAGCAGGTCGGCGCCGCCGAGCGCCGGGATGCCGCGGACCCCTCGCGACAGCGCATGCAGCACGCCCGTCTCGCCGCCGAAGTAACGGGTGGGGCCGCGCACCCCGATCGCGGCCAGGCCGGGCCGGGTGATCTCGACGCCGGGCGCGATCGCCTCTAACGCCGCGACCACTGGTTCGAAGGTGCGCGCCTCGGCCGACTCGTCGCGGACCAGTATCGCGAGGTCGGGGCAGCGGCCCTGCGCCTCGCGCCGCCGCAGCCCGCGCCGCACTCCCTGGGCCCGGGCAGCGTGCGAGCAGGCGACCACATGATTGGCGGTGACGACGGCGATCGGTGCGTCGTCGGACAACCCCGCCTCGATGCGGGCCGTGGTGACCGGCCAGTCTGCGCAGAAGATCGAAATCCGACGTGCTTGATCCGCCGAAGGCGGATCGGTATTCACGACTCGTCCCGATAGGTCGCCCGGGCCCGAAGCCGACCACGAACGGGACGCACCCGGGGGATAAGCACGATCAACCGGCGAGGTCGATGACGGGGGCCAGCGAAGTGGCGGGCTGTACTCCGCCGCCGTCGGCCGGGAGCCAGAGGCTCGCCGAGCGGGTCCGGGCGGCCTGCCCCCGGCCGCCCGCCGTGACGTCGACGCGCCGCGCTCGCAGCCGTCCCGTCCCGTCGCCGATGCCCGACCACACGCCGTCGCGAGCCTGCAGCCGCACGTCGGCCCCCGGCCAACCGGCCGACTCGATGACGTAGGGGACGAGCACGGCGTCCTTGCTGCGGGCCCGCGCCGCGAGCCGCCGGATGTCACCGGGCGCCAGACCGCCGCGGCTGCGGGGCGGTCGGGCCGCGACGATGTCGACCGCGTCGAGCAGGGCGCCCACTGCGGTGGTCCACCCCTCACCTGGCTCCGGGACGAGCGCGAGCCGGGCCAGGTCGACGCCGTATTCGCGGGCCGCTTCGGCGCTGATCCGCGGAAAGCCGACCAGCGCGCACCAGGCGCCGTCGGCCGAGGCCGCACCCAGCAGAGCCAGCAGCAGGGACATCGACCCGGCAACACTGACTGTGCTGCCGCGCCGCAACCCATCGGGCAGGATGGTGTGCAGGGCCGGGGCGACCGGCAGCGGGGGAGCGGTACGCAGCCCGACGTGTTGCCAGTCGATGGCACTGCTGCCATCAGGCTTGCGGATCGCGACGTCGAGCATCTCGTTATCATCGAACAGGTGTTCGATACAGTCAAACTCTTGGGGGAGGAGGCGCAGGTGACCGAACAGCTGGTCTGGACAAACGGGGTCGAACTGTGCGTAGAGACCTTCGGCGAGCCCGAAAACCCCGCGATTCTGCTGATCATGGGAGCGGGCGCCTCGATGCTGGATTGGGACGCCGAGTTCTGCCAGCGGCTGGCGAGCCCGGGTCGATTCGTCATTCGCTACGACAACCGCGACACCGGGCGTTCGGTCAGCTACCCCGCGGGCGACCCCCCGTACGGACTCCGCGATCTCGTCAGTGACGCGCTCGGTTTGCTGGACGCGCTCGACCTTCCGCGCGCCCACATCGTCGGCATGTCGATGGGCGCCGCAATCGGTCAGCTGTTGGCGCTGGACCATCCGGACCGCGTCGCCTCGCTGACCCTGCTCAGCGGGTCACCGGGTGGCCCGGGCTTTCCGCACGACGATCTGCCCGGGATATCGGAGGGGCTGCAGGCCGTCTTTCGCGAGGAGCCGCAGCCGCCCGATTGGTCAGATCGTGAGGCGGTGATCGCGTACCACCTGCAGGCCTATCGGCCGTGCGCCGGTTCGCACGGCTTCGACGAGGTCGCCGGACGTGAGCTGGCGGGCCGGGTCTTCGACCGCACCGCCGACATGGCATCGAGCATGACCAACCACTTCGCCATGGACCCGGGCGAGCCCTGGCGCGACCGGCTCAAGACCCTGGAGGTACCCACTCTGGTCCTGCACGGCAGCGACGACCCGTTCCTCCCCTTCGGTCACGGTCAGGCTCTCGCCGACGAGATTCCCGGCGCCGAGCTGATCGCGATGGGCCGGACCGGCCACGAGGCGCCCCCGCGCAGCGTCTGGGATGTCGTGATCCCCGCCATCAGCCGACACACGGCGAGTCGCTGAGCGCGATGCGCATCGCGGTCCTGTCCGACACCCACTCGCCGCGGCGGTGGACGCAGTGCCCGCCCGCGGTGGCGGCGGCGCTCACTGGTGCCGACGCGATCCTGCACGCCGGTGATGTGTGCACTGCCGACACCTTGACCGAGCTCGCCGCCTGGGCTGCGGTGCACGCCGTACTCGGCAACAACGACGGGCCCGACGTCGCGGCCTGGGGTGCGCCGGCAACCTTGCAGCTCGAACTCGGCGGGGTACCGATCGCGATGATCCACGACAGCGGCGCCACGCCGGGTCGACCCGCACGGCTGCGCCGGATGTTCCCCGATGCCGCACTCGTCGTCTTCGGTCACTCGCACATTCCGCTGAACGAGGTGCACGACGGTCAGCGCATCTTCAACCCGGGCTCGCCGACCGACCGCCGCAGACAGCCGCAGGGCACGATGGGCGAGTTGATCATCGACGACGGTGAGCTGGTGTCGGCCCGCATCTTCGCTGTGACGTGAGGTCCCGGGCTCAGCTGGGCGGGGCCGGCTTGCGGAAGAACTTGGGGAACCGGTTCGCCACTCGCCGGTCACCGGTGATCGTCAGCGCACCCGCCTCTTCGGCGGCCCGCACGCCCGTTCCGAGAAAGACGATCATGCGCAGTGTGGTGACGTCGGTGGTCAGCGTGGCCTCGGCGTCGTTGGGGCGTCCGCGGCTGATGTCGATGCCGGCCGCCCCGATCGAGAGGCGAAACGGCTCGCCGTTGATCTCGAGGCCGTAGCTGACCTGCGCGTCGGTGGTGGGATCGAACATTGTCTTGAGCGCCAGGAGCAGCGAGACAACGCTCATCTCGCGACCGATGACCCGCGGCGTAGCGCTGCCCCAGCGGCCGAGCTCGAGCAGGATCGGCTCCAGCCCCCGTCCGCGATCGGTGAGCTCGTAGACGGTGAGGCTGGCCGGCGGGTCGAGCGTGTAGCGCCGGACGATCCCGTCTTCCTCCAGCTCGCGGAGGCGCTGCGTCAACACGTTGGGGCTCGCGGCATGCACGCCGGTCTGCAGCTGGCCGAAGCGGCGCGGGCCGAGCATCAGTTCGCGCACGATGAGCAGGGCCCAGCGTTCCCCGAGCACGTCGAGCGCGCGGGCGATGCCACACGGATCGGCGTAGCGCCGGCGTTCGGTCTTCATATCGAGCACACTACTCCTAATTTAGGACTCATACTTGTGTTCCAGGACTAGTAGTCCTATGTTAGGATTATGACTCCGCGGATCGACCTGACCCCACTTCCGCAAGGCGACGTCCGGCTGATCGACAGTCCCACGGCCCAGGACTTGCTCGCCTCCACCGAGCTGGCTCGCCTCGCCTACGTCGCGAAGGACGGCACGCCGCGCGTGCTGCCGATGCTCTTCGTCTGGACCGGCGAGGAGTTGGTGCTGCCGACCTTCGCCGTCTCCCACAAGGTCGCGTCCCTACGCGCCAACCCCGCGGTCGCGGTCACCATCGACCGCGCCGGCCCGCCACCCGGAGTCTTGCTTCTGCGCGGCCGGGTGGAGCTCACCGAGGTCGGCGGGGTCCTGCCCGAGTACGCCCGGGCGCATGAGCGCTACTACGGCCCGGAGCAAGCCGCCGCCGCGATCGCCGAGGTCGACACGCCGGACATCCGGATGATTCGCATCGCCCTGCGTCCCGACTGGGTCGGCGTCATCGACTTCCAGACCCGGTTCCCCGGCGGTAGCACTGCCGATGAATTCGCGAAGCGAGGCGAAGCATGAGCACGTTCGTCCTCATTCCGGGCGCCGGGGGTTCGGCGTGGTACTGGCATCTGGTCGTCCCCGCTCTCGAGGCGCTCGGCCACGAGGCGATCCCGGTCGACATCCGCGAGGACGATCCGAAGCTCGGCCTGCCGGAGTACGCCGACATCGTCCGCGCCGCCGTCGGCGACCGCCGGGGCGTTGTCCTCGTCGGGCAGTCGATGGGCGGCTTCACCGTGCCGGTCGTTGCCAGGGACGTCGCACCGCGCATGATCGTTCTGGTCAACCCGATGATCCCGCTCCCAGGTGAACGGCCCGGGGAGTGGTGGGACGCCACCGGCCAGGGCGAGGC
>JAOPVG010000564.1 GCA_025966255.1 Jatrophihabitans sp. | reverse complement strand
TTGGACCAGTCTAGGAGCCCGTCGAGCCCGTGCGCAGGGCCGTTCCTGGCGGGTTCGGCCGCCGCTAGGGTCGGACGATGAGCGAGCGTCAGCGAGTGAACCAGAGGCATCGGGCCGCGAGGCCACTCCCCGAGCGCAGCGCGGGCGTCCGATGAGCACGCTGCAGACCACCGTCGTCGACCACCCGATCGTGCAAGCCCGCCTCACGGTGATGCGCGACGAGCGCAGCAGCAACGCCGAGTTCCGCGCCGCCCTTCGCGAGCTCGCCACGCTCCTGGTCTATGAGGCGACCCGCGATCTCGAACGGGCCGACGCCCCGATCCGCACGCCGGTCGCCCCGACCACGGGGTCGGCGATTGCCAACCCGCCGTTGCTCGTTCCCGTGCTGCGAGCCGGGCTGGGCATGGCCGAGGCGGCCTTCAACCTGCTGCCCGAGTCGCAGATGGGCTTCGTCGGCCTGGCCCGCGACGAGAAGACCCACGAGCCGAGCCCCTACATGGCCTCGCTGCCCGACTCGCTGTTCGGACGTCCGGTGATCGTTCTCGATCCGATGCTGGCGACGGGTGGTTCGTTGCTGCACTGCCTGCGGCTGCTCGCCGAGCGCGGCGCCACCGACCTCACAGTCATTTGCGCGCTCACCGCGCCGGAGGGGTTGGCTGCGCTGGAGGAGTCCGGGCTCGGGATCCGTCTCTTCACCGCCAGTATCGACGAGCGGCTCAACGAGAACGCCTACATCGTTCCCGGCCTTGGCGACGCGGGTGATCGGCAGTTCGGGCCACGGTAGCGTCGCCCGTCCGTGATCACATCGTTACGACCAGTTTGGCCGTCGAGGCAACAAAGCGTCGCGGCTGGACGTCTAACTGTCCGTGGGGGTACGGAGGGGCACGGGCAACCTGCTGAAGCAGCTGCTCGCAGTTGGCGCGCTGGCGCTGCTTCTTGTCGCGTGCGCCAGCCCGACCGACAAATCACGGTCCGTCGGCGGTCAGGGCGCGACCACGACAGTCAGGACCTTCGCGGCGTATGACGCCAAGGGCAATCTGACGGTCAACGTCGCCGACGTTTCCGCCGGCAAGTGTTGGACGAGCAGCATCGCCGATCCCCGCGCGGACGCCTATCGCTGCTGGAGCGGCAACAAGATCCTAGATCCCTGCTTCGCCCCGTCCGGGAAGGCGGCACCGCGCAGTGTCGCGTGCCTCGCCGACCCGTGGTCCGACGCGCTCGTGCTCAACCTGACCGAGCCGCTGCCCCACGTCACGCCGGTCGCGGCCGGCATCCGCCCGTGGGCGCTGCAGCTCGACAACGGCGTGCGGTGCGTGGCCTCCACCGGCATGGTGCCGTCGGTCAAGGGCGTCAACCTGGCCTTCCGCTGCACGAACGGCGCCGCTGCGGACGTCGTCAACGCCCGGGCTACGGCGGTCACGGCCAACTACGGCTGGCCGAAGGGCAAGACCCTGCTCCAGCGCAGCGTCACCACGATGTGGCGGGGCTGACCCAACCAGCGCTGCCGCGAGTGGACTTCGCGCGGACTGCTCTGATCAAGGCAACCTCGACACCACCTCGGACGACTCTCTGATGTGGCACCCTTGCTCATAGTGGAAGCGGACAAGCAGTCGGGCGGGCTGACCGATCGGTCGGCGCCGATTGCGGACCGTGTCGATCTCCACGCTCTCTACAACGCGCATTGGCGCTACCTGGTCCGGTTCGCGGCGCTGCTCGTCGACGATGTGACGAGCGCGGAGGACGTCGTCCAGGACGCCTTCGTGGCGCTGCACCGCCGGGCCGATTCCCTCCGTGAGCCCGACGCTGCGCTGGCGTACTTGCGCACGTCGGTCGTGAACCTCTCCCGGTCGGTGATCCGGCGCCGCCAGGTGGCCCGCAAGCACCTCAAGGTGGCCGAACCGGAGGCCACTCCGGCCGCCGACTACGACGTGCTGCTGCGCGACGAGCACCGCGCGGCCCTGGTCGCGGTGCGGGCCCTGCCCCGCCATCAACGCGAGGTGCTGATCCTGCGGTACTGGTCGGGGCTGTCCGAACGGGAGATCGCCCAGTCGCTGGGCATCTCGCCCGGCTCCGTAAAGTCGGCCGCCAGTCGCGGTATGGCCACCCTGCAACGTGTACTCGGAAGTGAATTCGCATGACGGAAGACGATCTCGAGCGGACGTTGCGCGGCGCATTCGACGCGCACGCCCACGCGTCGGTCAGCGACCAGGCCAGCCCTCCGCCGCCCCGTTTCGCCACCATGCCGGACGTGTCCGCCAATTCCCGCAGCCGGCTGGTTCGTTGGGCCGCCCCGCTCACGGCGGCAGCCGCAGTAGTCGCCGTGGTGGGTGCAGCGGCGGCCATCTCGCGGTCCACGGCGTCGCACGATGCGGATCAGAATCGGGTGCTGTCCCAGAGCAACCAGAGCAACCAGAGCACACCGAGCGCGTCGGCCGACCCGACGGCGGTGCACGTCAAGCTGCACAACGACGACAACGCCAACTACGGCGTCGGCATGCCGGTGATCGCGTACTTCTCGAAGCGGATCCTGAATGGCAAGTCGCTCCAGCAAGCGACCACGGCGACCGTGAACGGCAAGCCGATCGAGGGCGCCTGGTATTTCGAGACGTCCAAGGCCGGCAACGGTCCGATCGAAGCGCATTTCCGGCCCGCGGAGTACTGGCCCGGGCACGCCGCCGTACACGTTTCGATCCCCGTCAAGGGGCTCTCGGCCGGCGGCGGGCTCACCTACGACAACAACCTGACGACCGACTTCCACACCGGCGCGGCGAACATCGCCAAGGTCGACAACCTGACCCACAAGATGGTCGTGACCACCGACGGCAAGCCCTACGGCAGCTTCCCGGTATCGCTCGGGATCAGGTTCACCCCCACCCGCCCCGGCATCAAGGTGATCATGGAGAAGTCCAACGACATCACGCTGCACGCGTCGTCCAGTCCGCAGCTGCACGTCCAGTACGCCCAACGTCTGACCTACGGCGGCGAGTACCTCTCCGCGGCCGAGTGGAACGTCGCGAACATCAAGAAGGGCGTCAACACCTCCGGCGGCGGCACGAACCTGCTCCCCGCCGACGCGAAGAAGCTCTTCAACCTCCTGCAGATCGGCGACCCTGTGGAGTACGTCAACACGGGTGGGACTCCGATGCAGCTGGCATCGGGCTACGGCGACTGGAACGTGCCGTGGAAGGTCTGGCTCACCGGCGGGTTGGTGCCTACGCACTGACGCTGCGGTAAGACTCCGCGGCCGGTCAGACGTCGAGGATGGCCGACACCTCGGCCCGCAGCTGGGCGAGAGGCTCAGCCGCGGCGCTCGCCGAGCCGCGCGGCTCGACCACTTCCAGGTACGCCTTCAGCTTCGGCTCGGTGCCCGACGGCCGCACGACCACGCGACCGCCCGGCCAACGCCAGCGCAGGGCGTCGGTGTCCGGCAGCAGGTCGTCGACCTCGATCTCGTGGCCGAGCAACGTGGCCGGCGGCGACTCGCGGATTCGACGCATCGTGTCCTCGATGATCGACAGGTCGTCGACCCGGATCGAGACCTGGTCGGTGGCGTAGCGGCCGTATTCGGCGGCCAGCTCGTCGAGCCGGTCGAGCAGCGACAAGCCGGCCGACTTCAGGCCCGCGGCAAGATGCGCGACGCGCAGGGCGGCGCTCACCCCGTCCTTGTCGCGGACCAGGTCGGGCGCGACCGCGTACCCGAGTGCCTCCTCGTAGCCGTAGACGAGATCCGGAGCGGCCCGCGAGATCCACTTGAACCCGGTGAGCGTCTCGGCATAGCCGACGCCGTTGCGCTTCGCGAGCGCGCCGAGCATCGACGAGGAGACGATCGTCGTGGCATAGGTGCCGCGCACGCCCTCGCGCAGCAGCGCGTCGGCCAGCAGCACCCCCACCTCGTCGCCGCGCAGCATCCGCCAGGCGCCGTCCGGCGTCGGGACGGCAACCGCGCACCGGTCGGCGTCCGGGTCGTTGGCGATCACGATGTCGGCGGAGCGGTCGCGCGCCAGCGCAAATGCGAGATCCAGTGCCCCGGGCTCCTCTGGGTTCGGGAAGGCGACGGTCGGGAAGTCCGGGTCCGGATGCTCCTGCTGCGGCACCGGGATCAGGTCCGTGAAGTCGGCGGCGTCGAAGACCGCCCGCACCACCTCGGTGCCCACGCCGTGCAGTGCCGTATGCACGATCCGCAACTCGCGCGGGCCGTCGCCGATGAGTCCGACGACGGCACTGACGTACGAGGTCACGATCGATTCGTCGAGCACGGTGACGCCGTCGGGATCCAGTGGCACCGATCGCGTCGGGCCGACCGCCTGGATGGCGGCCTCGATCTCGGTGTCCGTCGGTGGCACGATCTGGGCACCGTCATCGGCGTAGACCTTGTAGCCGTTGTCCGCGGGCGGATTGTGCGACGCCGTCACCATTACGCCCGCGGCGGCGCCGAGGTACTGCACGGCAAAGGCGAGCACAGGCGTGGGCAGCACGCGCGGCAGGAGCCGGGCGTCGAAGCCGGCGGCGGCGAAGATCGCGGCCGAGTCGTGGGCGAAGTCGGACGAGCCGTGCCGCGCGTCATAGCCCACGACCACCGGCGCACCGCTGTGGCCGTGTGCCGTCAGCCAGGCGGCGATACCGGCGGCCGCCCGGCGCACGACGGCGCGGTTCATCCCGTTCGGCCCCGCCCGCAGCGGCCCGCGCAGGCCGGCCGTGCCGAAGGTGAGGGATCCGCTGAACCGGACGGCGAGTTCGGTCTCATCATCGGCGTCGAGCAGCGCCTGCAACTCCTTCGCGGCGACCGGGTCCACCTCGTCGGCAATCCACGCCTCGACATCCGTACGCACGCTCATGACCGACTCCTCACCTCGTCGCTGTGCCTCACGATCGACTCGTCACCTCGTCGATGCCAAAACCGGGTGACGTGAAGCCACCGCCGACGAGCCCGTCCGTCGGATCGTCCTCGGCGGCGGGCAGCGCGCCGGCGTAGGTCTCCGCGTCGTCCATCGGCCGGTAGCCCAGGGCGTACCCCGAATCGACGTTCCAGGCGCAGCGAGTGTTGGCCGAGACGCCCCACACGATCGAGTAGGAGAGGTCGTCACTGCGCAGGCACGCATCGACGAGCCGCGCGCAGTCGTCGGGGGAGAGCCACGTGGGCAGGGTGCGGACGTGCCGCGGGCGGTCCTCGAACGTGCCGATGCGCAGGCAGGCCACCCGCAGGCCGTACCGGTCGGCGTAGTAGCGGCCGAGCGTCTCGCCGAAGGCCTTGCTCACGCCGTAGAGCGTGTCCGGACGCGGCGGGCTGTCGGCCGGCAGACCGGCGGTGTCGGGTTGGAAGCCGACGGCGTGGATCGAGGACGCATAGACCACGCGCCGGACTCCGGCGCGCCGCGCTGCCTCGAACACGTTGACGAGCCCGTCGATGTTGGCCTCGCGGATCTGCTCCCACCGGGCTTCGGTCGGCAGGCCGGCGAGGTGGACGACCGCGGTCGCTCCGCGCATCGCCGCATCGAGATCGTCGCTCGAGGAGATGTCACCGACGATCCCGTCCGGCACCGACGCGCGGTCGAACCAACGGACCTCCCAGCCGAACCCGGGCAGTCGCGATTGCAGCGCAGTCCCGATTCGACCGGCGGCCCCCGTGACCAGGACCGTCATAGCCGGGGAATGACCTGGCCGAGCAGCGTTCCCATCCGCGTCGCCGCGGCGCGGCCCACGGCCAGCACCTCTTCGTGGTCGAGCGGATCGCCGAGCCCGGCGGCGAGGTTCGTCACCAGCGAGATGCCGAGCACCTCGCAGCCCTCGGCGCGCGCCGCCACGGCCTCCAGCACCGTCGACATCCCGACGAGGTCGGCGCCGAGGACGCCGGCCATCCGTACTTCGGCCGGGGTCTCGTACTGCGGGCCCGGGAACATCGCGTAGACACCCTCGGCGATCGACGGATCGATCTCGCGCACGAGGCGGCGCAGCCGGGCCGAGTACACGTCACTCAGATCGACGAACCGCGGTCCGAGCAGGGGCGAGCGCCACGTCAGGTTCAAGTGGTCGCTGATCAACACCGCATCGCCGACGGACAGGCCGGCGCGCAGGCCGCCGCAGGCGTTGGTCAGGACGACGACCCGGCAGCCGGCCGCGGCGGCCACCCGCACGTTGTGTACGACCGGCTCGACACCGCGTCCCTCGTACAGGTGGGTCCGGCCGAGAAAGGCCAGGACCCGCCTGCCGCCGACCGCCACCGATCGGATCCGGCCGGCATGGCCCTCCACGGAAGGGGGGAGGAAGCCGGGCAGATCGGTCACCGGCAGATCGGCCGACGCGGGGCCGAGCGCGTCGATCGCCGGCACCCAGCCGGAGCCAAGAACGATGGCGACGTCGTGGCTGGAGATTCCGGTCAGGTCGGCGAGGACGGCCGCCGCGGCGCTGGCTTCAGCTGCTGGATCTGCTCCGGTCACGGCCGCCGACCCTACCGGGCCGGGCCGGGCCGGTGTCGTCGTCCGCGTTGCGCTGACACGGCATGCACAGCCCGGCCTGCGGCAGG
>JAOPVG010000486.1 GCA_025966255.1 Jatrophihabitans sp. | reverse complement strand
AACGAGATAGAGCTGTCCGCCGGGACGATCGAGTACGAGGACACCGGCGGCGCCGGCCCAACCGTGGTTCTGCTGCACGGATTGCTGATGGACGCCTCGCTGTGGGCCGAGCCAATCAGCGAGCTGGCCGTCGACCACCGGTGCGTGGCCCCGACGCTGCCGATGGGCGGGCACCGCCAGGCGATGCCGGCCGACGCCGACCTGTCGCTGCCCGGGATCGCCCGGCTGGTCATTGAGTTCCTCGAGCGCCTCGACCTGCACGACGTCACGCTCGTCGGCGTCGACACCGGCGGAGCGCTCGTCCAGCTGATCATGAGCGACGGGAGCGCCCGGGCGGGTCGAGTCGTGCTCGCATCCTGCGAGGCGTTCGACAACCTCCCGCCCGGCGCCACCGGCAAGACGCTCGCCCTCGCCGGCAAGCTGTCGCCGGCATTGTTCGGACTGTTCATGCAGCAGATGCGGCTGCGGATGGTCCGGCGGCTCCCGATCGCGTTCGGCTGGCTGACCAAGCGAGGCGACGCCACCACCGCCCGATGGGTGCAGCCGGTCCTGAAGCAGCGCGAGATCCGCCGCGACACCGTGCGCATGCTCCGAGCGGTGTTCGCCGACACCAACCTCCAGATCGACGTCGCTGAGCGCCTGCCGACCTTCGACCGTCCCGCTCTTGTGGTGTGGGCGAGCGAGGATCGGGGATGCCCGTCGAGCACGGCCGGCGCCTCGCCGAACTCCTGCCGGGCGGCCGCCTGATCGAGGTGGCCGACAGCTACACGCTCCTTCCGCTGGACCAGCCGGTGCAGCTCGCCGCCGTGATCCGCGAGTTCACGCCCGTGGCTGCGCGCACCTAGCGCACCCGAATTCGGCTGTCGGTCACGAGCAACGCGGTCCGGCTCCCAGCGCGCCGAGACTGACGCTCGCGTGCACGGCGATCGGTCCCGGCCCGGCAGTCTGCACGGTCAGCCAGCCGCCCTGATCGTGTGAGACGCAGGCTTTGCCGCGGGTGACGGACCACATGCCGCTGCCGCGGATGCGCACCGTGGCCGTGCCGGCGTGCGTGAAGTCCAGGGCGAGCGATGCCGCCCCGAGCGTGCGAAGCGTCGCCGGCCCGGTCACGAGCGCCTGCGAGGCCCGCACCCGCCATACCTGCCAGTTGGCGTCGTGCCACACCGGGACAAGGTAGGAAGGCGGTCGTTGCAGGAGCGTCAGCTCGGCCTGGCCGCCGAAGTCGATCGGCACGTTGGGCAGCGCCACCAACGACACCGCGTTGTCGTCCAGCCAGCGCCGATAGGCACCGGCCGACAGCGAGTGGCGGTACAGCACCGCGTTGACGCCGAGGTCGGTCTGCCGCTCCCACCCGCGGGCGAGGGGAAACGCCTGCGCCACCCACAGCGACTCCCAGTGCTCGCGGGTGAATACCACCTCGAGTCGGCCGGACCTTGGATCCTGGGTGTGCAGGAAGCCGAGGAGACCGCGGTAGTAAGCGCGGGACTGCGACGGGTCGGCGGCTCCGTGGCCGATCGACGTGACCGAGGGAAAGATGGGCCAGACGGCGGCGCCGGCGATGAGCAGTACCGACACCCCGCGGTTGCGCCACCGCAGCCGGGGCAGCAGATGCCACGCCAGGGGCAGCGCCAGGAGCTGACCGAAGCGGGCCAGGTTGCCGCCGATCGGGTTCGGGACGACGGCCAACGCGATCGCGGCGGCGGCGTAGGTGAGGCCCAGAATCCGGATCGCGCGGTCCTCGCGCCGAGGCAGCGCGACCGCCAGCACGGCAAAGGCCACCGTCCACAGAAAGGTTTTGGGGACGAACATGAACTGTCCGCTCGCGCCGCTGAAGAAGACCGATACCGCAAGACCGGCCACAGCGGTGCCGAAAGACGCCGCTCGGCGCCACCCATATGCACTGACGAGCGCCGGAATCGCGAGGAGGAGGAACGCGGCCGCCAGTGGGCTCGAGAGAGAACTCAGCGCGGCCAGCGCCGCGGCGGCGAAGGGCCGCCCGGTGCGCAGCGCCCAGAACGCCCAGACGCCGAACGCGACGCCGACCAGATAGGGGACTTGGCCGATCAACAGATCCGCGGCGAGGACCAGCCCGACGGACACCAGATAGCCGACGCGAAGATACCGGGTGTTGGTCGGCGCCATCCGCATCGCACCCAGGGTCGCCACGACCACCGCGAACACTCCGGTCACCGCGGCGCCGAGCTGGGCCGCGATGGCGGGATAGGTCACCGAGTAGCCGGGCAGGGCCTGCCCGGAGTACCACTGGTTGGTCCACGCGGTGATGCCGTGTTGATGCGCCGACCAGGCGCGGAACTCCTGCGCGGGCCAGTCGGGGCCCCACCTCGCCGTCGCCGCGATGACCGCGGCCAGCCCGAGACCGAGCGCCGGGATGAGCAGCCGGACCGATCGATCAGATGGTTGATCTGTCCCGGTCGACGCCAGCACAGCCACGACTACAGGATCGGCGCTGGTTCCTGAACGGACACTGAATGGGGGGCGAGGCCCCGATTAGGCCTTGCGGTGGCGTCCCTGCAGGTAATGGACGGCGACGGGGAGCAGGGAGAGCACGACGACGGCGATGACGAGGTAGTCGATGTAGCCCTTGTTGTCCCGGACGAACTTGATCTTGCCGAGTTGGTGGCCCAGCAG
>JAOPVG010000484.1 GCA_025966255.1 Jatrophihabitans sp. | reverse complement strand
CAGCCGAGGTTGTCGGCGCGTTCACACTGCAGCGCCGCGGCGAAGGCTCGTGCGGCAACCGAGCGCCCGGAACCAGGCGGCCCGACGAACAGCCACGCGTGCGTCATCCGACCCGGCGCCACCGGTCGGCCCTCGGCGAGGTCGGCCGCGGCCGCGGCGGCGTCGCGCAGAGTCGCCACCGCCTCGGCCTGGCCGATCAGCGCATCCCACACACTCACCGGACCAGCATCCCCCACGCCACCGACGCCCGCCTCACGGTGCCGCCGCCCGGGCCAGTAGGGCGCGCAGCGTCGCGGCGAGCGGCGCCACCGTGTCCGGGGCCAGCGGTGTCAGCAGCTCCCGCTCGGCGGCCAGCAGTGCTTCGAACGCGGCGTCCACGATCGCCCGTCCGGCCGGGGTGAGCGCCACCCGAACCAGCCGACCGTCGACCCGATCGGGCGCCCGGGTGACCAGGTCTCGCTCGGTGAGCCCATCCAGGCGGCTGGTCATCGTGCCGGACGTGACGTACGTGCGGGCCGACAGCTCGCCGGCCGTGAGCTCGAACGGCTCCCCAGCCCGGCGCAGCGCAGCGAGGACGTCGAACTCGTGCCGACGCAGGCCGTGCTGGGCAAAGATCGCCGACCGCCGCTCGCCGAGCACACCAGCGAGCCGATCCAGCCGGGACAACACCTGCAGCGGCTCGACGTCGAGATCGGGTCGCTCGCGCTGCCACGCCGCGACGATGGCGTCGACCTCGTCGCCGCCCATCGACTCGCTCTGCGTGCGAGCACTCATGGGCGCCATGGTGCCATATGTCTTGACGCCAAGAGGTCGGCGAAAGGATCAACTGAGCAGCGGAACCAGCGCGTCGCGCACCGCCGCGGCGATCTGCTCCTCGTCCAGCGCCGCGTCCACCACCAGGTACCGGTCCGGCTCGGCCGCGGCGAGCGCGAGGTACCGGCTGCGGACGGCCTCGTGGAACTCCAGCGAGGCACCCTCGAGCCGATCGAGGCGGGCGCGGGCACCGGCCCGGGCCAGCCCGACCGCCGGGTCGATGTCGAGCAGCACCGTCAGGTGCGGGGTCAGCCCGCCAGTGGCCCACGTGGTGACCATGAGCGCGCCGGCGCCGAGTTCGCGGCCCGCACCCTGGTAGGCCAGCAGGGAGTCGACGTAGCGGTCGGTCAGCACGAGCTTCCCCGCGTCGAGCCCCGGCCGGATCACGGTGTCGACGTGGTGCGCGCGATCTGCCGCGTAAAGCAGCGTTTCGGCGCGGGGCGTCACGTGCCCGTCCGGGTCGAGGACGAGCCGGCGCAGTTCCTGGCCGAGGGGCGTGCCGCCCGGCTCGCGGGTCTCGACCACGTCGTGACCCTGCCCGCGGGCCCACAGCGCGGCGCGCGCGATCTGGGTGGACTTGCCGACGCCCTCGCCCCCCTCGAACGCGATGAACACACCCGCCGTGGGCGTGTCTACGTCTTCGCGCGAGCGCTCATCGCTCACGTGGCCTCGCTACCCCGACCAGGGAGTCGAGACGGGTCAGGTTGGCCTTCGACAGGGGGTTCAGCAGCGTCCTCGTCACCTGCATGCCCGCCTGCTCGGCAACTGTGCGGTGCGTCCGCGGCGTGAACTGCCAGATGTGCTCGGTCGGCTTGAGCGTCCACCAGCGCCGCCGCAGCAGCCGGGACGGCGCCGACGAGAAGTACGGCGTGGAGAAGAGCACAACACCGTCGTCGGCGACGAGCCCGCGGATCGCTTTCCAGAACTCGACGGGATCAGGGACGTGCTCGAGCGTGTCCCAGGCGCAGATGACGTCGAAGCGTCCCTCGAGCGGGGCGTCGGCGAGCTGGCTGGAATGCACGGTGAGCCCGAGGGTGTCGCGGGCGTGCGCCG
The DNA here is from genome assembly GCA_025966255.1 of Jatrophihabitans sp. Classification (GTDB taxonomy): domain Bacteria; phylum Actinomycetota; class Actinomycetes; order Mycobacteriales; family Jatrophihabitantaceae; genus Jatrophihabitans. The sequence continues at coordinate 915 of JAOPVG010000484.1, read as the reverse complement.
CCGCGGTCTCCGAAAGCTCGACACCGTTGACGTCATAGCCCCGTGCCCGCGCGGCGTCCAGGAACAGGCCGTGCCCCGCGCCGATCTCGAGCAGCCGCGTCCCGAACACCTTGCGGTCCAGCTCGCGCTCGGCCAGGGCGAGGCGTCCGTTCGTCCACTGCCGCTGCAGGAACATGGCCGGCGAGAACCGGCCCTCCTCGCCGTACACGCCCTGGTGGTACTGCGGCGCCTCGTACAAGCGCTGCAACGCCTCAGGACGCAACCGCGGGCTGACGAAGACCAGCGTGCAGCGTGGACACCGCACCACTCCGAAGGGGTCGAGGTCGTAGAGCGGACGCCCCTCGTGATGACACACGCAGCAGGCGACCGCCTCGGTGTCGTCTCGCAGCCACGTGGACACGGCTCGTCAGCTCCTCATCAGGTCGGTCAGCAGTCGCACGCTATCGCGCCGCCTGACCGGGGCTGGCGTGGGTGGCGGCGATGAGCGAGGCCCGCGCGTCCAGCAGTCGCTGCAGCCGGTCGTTCACCGCTGCGGGGAGCTCACCGGGAACGTCGGCCGGGCAGAGGACGTATCGGTCGGGGTCGGCCTCGGTCTCGTCGCGCAACGTCCGCCGGACGGCGTCGAGATCCAGGTCGTCGTGCCCGCCGGTCAGTCCTGGCGCCGGATCGGCGCCGACTTCGACGACGAGGGTGAGGTCCGGGAACAGCCCGCCGGTGCCCCAGAGGTTCACGGTGCGGATGCGGTCGATGTCGGCGCCGCGGCCACCGCCGTGCAGGGCCAGCGACGTGAGCAGGAACCGATCGCAGACCACGACCTCGCCGCGCAGAAGGGCCGGCCGGATGACGGCTGCAACGTGCTCGGTGCGGTCGGCGGCGGAGAGCAGCGCGGCGGTCTCGGGCTCGACGCCGTCGTCG
>JAOPVG010000517.1 GCA_025966255.1 Jatrophihabitans sp. | reverse complement strand
TGCAGGCGAGCAGGTAGCCGGCGTGCGAGAACGCCTCCCGGCCGAGGAGCTCGGGCATCCAGAACGCACGCCATCCCTGCTCTTCGAGCTCCTGAATCGACTCGCGCATCTGCGCGGCCGGCTGGTGCTCGAAGTCGAAGGTCCAGATGCCGAAGGTCCCCAGATCGAGGCCGTCAATGCTTCCCATGGAACAGCTCCTTGTTGCGCGCCGTGAACAGCTCGGAGCGAAGTATCGCAGAATCTCGATTTGACACGGTGATCTGTCGTCATCGGCACGGCCGCGATGTCGTCAGCCCTAGAGCGTGTTCCCGAGCACGGCGACAAGCTCGGCGATGCGCTGCTCATCGCGCTTGTAGTGGGTCCACTTGCCCACTCGCGTCGCCCGCACCAGGCCGGCCCGCTCCAGCTCGGCCATGTAGGCCGACACCGTGGACTGGGCCAGCCCCGACTTCGCCTGGATGTGGCTCACGCACACCCCGACCTCAACCGGGTCGGCGATCGCTTCCTCCGGCGGGAAGTGACGCTTGGGCTCGCGCAGCCACGACAGCACCTGTAGTCGCATGGGGTTCGCCAGGGCCCGCAACGCGCGGAGCAGTTCGGGATCCGGTGAGACCGCTGTCTCCGCCATGGGCCCGCAGTATAGGTCGCTACGACATTCCGAAGGATTTCGATTTGGACGAGGAAGGTGCGCCCGAGGAGATCAGCTCGAGATCCGCTCGGGGCGGGTCAATGAGGTCTCGCTGTGCTGCTGAGTCGCGGGATGCCCGCAGAAGCAGGTCGCGGAGGGCCGTGGCGGTCGCCGACGGGCGGATCGAGGTGAGGATGACCTTGTTGACGGTGGTCGAGGGCCCGGCGAGGGGGATGATGCGCAGGCCATGCGGCTCGTGATCGAGCGCCGATTCGACAGCGATGCCGATGCCCGTTCCTGCGGCGACATGGGCGGCGATGGATTGGACGTTGTCGGCGGTTCTGATGATGTGCAGATCGGCTCCGCCGATGTGGAAGGCGGCCAGCAGGCGGTCGCAGAGGCCGCTGTTGATCTGGTGGGGCCAAGTCAGCAGGCCGGCGGTCGACAGCTCGGACGCGCGTAGCTCGGGGTACTGGGCGAACTGGTGGCCAACGGGTACGAGCGCGACGAATCTCTCGGTGGACAGCACCGTGGTGCGGACACCGTCGACATCGTCGGTCGCCCAGCCGATTCCGAGCCCGATCGTCTCGTGGTGCACGGCAGTGATCTGCGCGTTGGTGGGCATGGATTCCGGCACGATCGTCACGTCGGGAAACCGAGCGTGCAGCTGCGGCAGGCAACGCAGCAGCAGTTGGTGGCCGGTGTACTCGGCGTGGGCGACGACGAGGCTCGTGGGGGCCTGGTTGCCGGAGACCAGCGAGCGCCCACGCTGTTGAAAGCGAAGCAGTTGGGCCAGGGCGGTGCGGGCGTCGGGCAGCAACGCTTCGCCGAGGGCGGTCAGAGAAACCCGGCGGCTCGATCGTTCGAAGAGCCGCCCACCCAGGTTGGTCTCCAGCCGCCGAATGGTGTCGCTGAGGGTCGGCTGCCCGCGGTGCAGGCGTTCAGCAGCGCGACCGAAGTGCAGCTCTTCAGCGACCGCGACGAACGCTTCCAGTTCTGTGCGGTCCACCGGGCCAAGGTAGCAACCCGTCATCGCCGGTCAATCGGTGTCACCGATTGCTGTGTGTCGAATATTCACCTTGATCTATTGCGGTGCGCCGGTTGTGATTGTTGTTCGGCGCCGAAGGGTGGCGCGGAGTGATCGACGGACCGGCGCCTCGGCGTCCGAGGCCGTCACGACCGGAAGCGAAAGAGACAGATGACACTTCACGACAACATCCAGACCCCTGCCCCTGATCAGCAGGCGGAGACCGCCGGAGCCGTGCCGACCGTCACGGTGGCGGTGGTGTACCACTCGCTGCACGGGCATACGCGAGTCTTGGCCGAGCACCTTGTGCATGGGGCGCGGTCGGTGCCCGGTGCCGAGGTCCATGCCGTCGAGATCCGACCCGAAGCCATCACCGCGGGCCGTTGGCGAGATGACGAAGTCATGGCGCTGCTGGAACGTTCGGATGCGATCGTCTTCGGGGCCCCGACGTTGATGGGCAGTTTGTCGGCCGTGTTCAAGGCGTTTCTGGAGGCGGCGTTCACGCCGTGGACGACACAGGCATGGAAGGACAAGCTGGCCGGGGGGTTCACCAACTCCGCCTCACAGAGCGGCGACAAGCTGGTGGCCCTCGAGCAGCTCGCGGTCTTCGCCGCGCAGATGAGCATGCAGTGGATCGGCGTGGGAGACCTGCCCGGCAACAACTGGAGTGGCGGTGCCCGCAACGACGTGAATCGGCTGGGCTCCTGGCTGGGATTGATGAGTCAGAGCAACGCCGACCAGGGCCCTGAGCACGCCGGTTCGCTTGGCGACCGGATCACCGCCGAGCGCTATGGCGCCCGGATCGCCCAGCTGACGCAGCGTTGGGTGAACGCGGTGCCGTACGACACCCCCAGGTTGAGCGAACATGACGCGCGGGCCCTGTCCGTCGCCCTGACGCGGCGGGATGAGGCAGACGACCCGGCACACTCGATGCAGCCCGCATAGGGCTGGCCTGACGAATCACGCAACCCGGAGCACGATCTTGCCGGTCGTGCGTCCGGACTCGCCGAGCTCGTGAGCCCGCCGCGCATCGGCCAGCGGCAGGACTGTGTCGATGACCGGCCGTAGCGCGTTGGACTCCACGAGCCCCGCGATCTCGGTCAGGGCCAGCCGATCGGGTTCCACCAGAGGCGCGGCGACGCGGACCCCGCGGGCCGCCGCCTCCGCCGCGACGTCTTCGCCCGGGTCGAACGGCGAGGCGAGGCAGACGAGGACGCCGCCGGCGCGCAGCGTGTCGAGCGATCGCCTGGGGTAGTCGCCGCCGATCGTGTCGACGACCACGTCGACGTTGCCGACCGCCTTCTCGAACGGACCCGCGCTGTAGTCCACCAGCTCGTCTGCACCCAGGGAGCGCAGCAGCGGGTGCTTGCCGACGCTGGCGGTTCCGATGACGTGCGCTCCGTGCGCTTTGGCGATCTGGACGGCCAGGTGGCCGACGCCGCCCGCCGCGGCGTGGATCAGCACGCGCTGGCCCGGCTGGACGGCGGCCGTGTCGACGAGGACCTGCCAAGCGGTGAGCGCCGCCAGGGGCAGGGCCGCCGCCTCGACGTGGTCGAGCGACTGGGGCTTTGGGGCGAACTGCCGCGCCGGTCCCTTGACGTACTCGGCGTAGGCGCCCGCCTGGTGCGGGAACAGCGGCATCCCGAACACCTCATCGCCCGGCGCATACAGCGACACGCCGAGGCCGACCCGCTCGACGATGCCGGACACGTCGTAGCCGAGGATGGGCGGGTCGCCCCAGAGGCCGAGGCCCCCGGTCACCCGCTGCTTGAAGTCGGTCGGGTTGACGCCGGCGGCGTGGACGCGGACCAGGATCTCGGTGGGTCCCGGCACGGGTCGCGGTGTCTCGATCTCGGCCAGCAGCTCGGCGCCGCCCCAGGCGGTCGGGCTGATCGCGCGCATCGTCTCGTCGCTCGTGGTGCTCATATGTGGCTCCGTTGGCAGTCGGTGTGAGCGCAGAGTGTCGGCGTGGTCAGGACGTTCGACAAGTGGCCGGGAGGACAACATGTGAAAGGATCGGGCCATGGCTGCTCAGCGCGTCGTAGTGCTTGCTCTCGACGGTGTCTTTCCGTTCGAGCTCGGCATCGCGTCGCGCATCCTGGGGTCGGCTGAGCGCGACGACGGCACGCCGCTCTACCGCGTCTCGACTTGCTCGGTCGATGGAGCGTCGGTGCGGACCGACGCGGACTTCGCCATCGTGCCCGAGCACGACGCGCGGATCATCCGGCGAGCCGACACGCTCGTGATCCCGTCGCCGTCCGGACGCGGCCCGCTGTTCGACCACGGAACGCTCAGCGATGACGTGGCCGCGGCGCTCGCGAGTTGCCGGCCCGGCACGCGCATCCTGTCGATCTGCATCGCCTCCTTCGTGCTGGCGGCCGCCGGGCTGCTCGACGGTCGCCGGGCGACCACGCACTGGCAGCGCGCCGACGACTTCCGGCGCCTCTTCCCCCGCGTCGCGCTCGATGCCGACGTGCTGTTCGTCGATGACGGCGACGTGCTCACGTCGGCCGGTGTGGCGGCCGGAATCGATCTGTGCCTGCACGTCGTCCGTCGCGACCACGGCAGCGACGTCGCCCACCGCGTCGCGCGCCAATGCATCGTGCCGCCGTGGCGCGACGGCGGTCAGTCGCAGTACGTCGAGCGCAGCGTCCCGGCCGTCGGCGCCGCGAGCACGACTGCTACGCGCGCGTGGGCCCTGGACCACTTGCATCAGCCGCTCACGCTCATCCAGCTGGCCCAGCACGCGCACATGAGCGTGCGCACGTTCACGCGGCGCTTCCGCGAGGAGGTCGGCATCAGCCCGCAGCAATGGATCGCCCACCAGCGCGTCGATGCCGCCCGCCATCTCCTGGAGAGCACCGACCTCTCCGTCGAAGCGGTCGCCGATCGCGCAGGGTTCGGCACCGCGACATCGATGCGCCAGCATCTGCAGGCAGCCATCGGCGTCTCCCCGACGGTCTATCGCCGGACGTTCACTTCGGCTCCTCCGGGGCCGTAGTCGACCCGCAGTGGCTCACCCGGCGACCGACGAGGTGGCGGACCTCACCGCGTCCGTGATCAGGTCCGTGACGTC
>JAOPVG010000447.1 GCA_025966255.1 Jatrophihabitans sp. | reverse complement strand
GAGTTGATCAACTCGCGCGACCATGTGCGCCTGCTGGTCGAACCCGACCTCAGCGTGCTGGTGTTCGAGCGGATCGGCTGGGACGCCGACATGTACGCGCGGTGGAGCAGTCGGCTGTTGGACGAGCAGATCGGCTTCGTGACGCCCACCAAGCACGCCGGCCAGGTGTGCACCCGATTCGCGATCGTCAACCCGCTGACCACGATCGACGACCTCACCCTGCTCGTCGACTCCATGCACTGAGTCGCGGCCCGGTTTCGGCCGGTTCCGGCGATAGGGTCTTTGCCATGGCCGACGCGATGCTCTCCGAAGCAAGCCTTGCCTACGCGGAGTCGTTCGCGGTCGAGGATGACATCGCCGCCCGGGCCCGGGAGCGCGCTGCAGAGCTCGGCTGCGTGCCGATCGGTCCGGCCGGTGGGGCTGCGCTGCGCGTGCTCGCCGCCGCCGGCGGAGCGCGCAGCGTCGTCGAGGTCGGGACGGGCGCCGGGGTGTCGGGTCTCTACCTGCTGGGCGGCATGGCCGACGACGGCGTCCTCACCACGATCGACGTCGAGGGCGAGCATCAGCGCGCGGCCAAGGAGGCGTTCAGCGAGGCCGACATCCCGTCCACCCGGTACCGCCTGATCAACGGATCGGCCGCCGAGGTGCTGCCGCGTCTGCGCGACGCCGCCTATGACCTCGTATTCGTCGACGCCGACAAGTCCGCGTACGCCGTGTATTACGAGCAGGCGCTGCGGTTGCTGCGTCCGGGCGGGATCGTCGCGTTCGACAACGCGCTGTGGCACGACCGGGTGGCCGACTCGTCCCAGCGGGACGCCGACACCGTGGTGTTGCGCGACCTGGGCAAGTCGGTGCGCGACGACAACCGCCTGCTGTCGGCGATGCTGCCGGTGGGCGACGGGCTGCTCGTCGCCGCGAAGCGCTGAGCCGGTTCGGGCGCGACACGACCAGTCCCTCGGGGATGCCGGCTCGATCGAGCGCACGGGGACCGCTCATCCCCCGATCTTGCCCGGACCGGTCACCCGCGGACCCCGCGTAGCGTTCGGATCGCCATGGCTTGCTACGTGGACACCGTCCGCTCGTACCCGAACGCGGGTCTGCGCTTCACCGAGTACTGCCACCTGCTGGCCGACACCCGCGACGAATTGCACGCCATGGCCGACCGCGTCGGCCTGCCGCGGCGCCACTTCCAGGACCACCTCTGGCGCTGGCACTACGACCTGCCCGAGCACCTGCGCACCCTCGCCGTCGCGGCCGGCGCCCACGAGGTCACCATGCACGAGGTGGGGGCACTCCTGAAGCGCCGCAAGAGCCAAATCGGCATCGCGTAGGTTCGACGGGTGCGGATTGCAGTCCTGGCCGGAGGTATCGGCGGCGCTCGTTTCCTCCGCGGCGTCCGCGTCGCCTGCCCTGATGACGACGTGACCGCGGTGATCAACACCGGCGACGACGTCACACTGCACGGGCTGCGGATCTGTCCCGATCTCGACAGCGTGATGTACACCCTCGGCGGCGTCCACGACGAGAAGCGCGGCTGGGGCCGCAAGGACGAGACCTGGCGGATCAAGGACGAGCTCACCGCCTACGGGGCCGAGCCGTCCTGGTTCGGTCTCGGCGACCTCGACATCGCCACCCATCTCGTGCGCACCCGGATGCTCGAGGCCGGCTACCCACTCAGCGACGTCACGGCCGCCCTGTGCCAGCGCTGGCAGCCGGGCGTGACGGTGCTGCCGATGTCCGATGACCGGTGCGAGACCCACGTCGTCGTCGAACTGGACGGCGCGCGGCGCGCGATCCACTTCCAGGAGTGGTGGGTGCGGCATCACGCGAAGCTTCGCCCCGAGGCATTCGTCCAAGTCGGTGTTGACGACGCCGAACCGGCGCCCGGCGTGCTCGAGGCCATCGCGGGCGCCGACGTCGTGCTGCTCGCGCCCAGCAACCCCGTCGTCTCCATCGGGACGATCCTGGGGGTGCCCGGAATCCGTGAGGCCCTGGTGTCCGGACCGGCGCCGGTCGTCGGCCTCTCCCCCATCGTCGGTGGCGCGCCGGTGCGGGGCATGGCCGACGCGTGCCTGCCGGTCATCGGCGTGGAGGTCAGTGCGCAGGGCGTCGGACGGCACTACGGTGCCCGCTCGGACGGCGGCCTCCTCGACCGCTGGCTGGTGCACGATACGGACGCGGCGCAGATACCCGGCGTCGAGGTGCTGGCGGTGCCGCTGATGATGACCGACGACGACGCAACGGCTGCGATGGTGCGCGTCGCCCTCGCAATCGACCGATGAAGGCGGCGCAGTGAAGGTGGCAACGCAATGACGACGGACGGCGATCACGCGGTCCCGCGCGTGGAGATTCTGCCCGTCCTGGGCATCGGCGAGCTGCGTCCCGGCGACGACCTGGCCGAGGTGATCACCGAGCACGCGACGCTCCAGGACGGCGACGTCGTGGTCGTCACGTCCAAGGTCGTGTCCAAGGTCGAGGGTCGGCTGATCGTGCTGGAGTCCAACGACCCCGAGATCCGCGAGGCCGCCCGGGAAGCCGCCATCGACGCCGAGTCGGTGCGCATCGTGGCCCGCCGGGGGCCGCTGCGGATCGTGCAGACCCGGCAGGGTCTGGTGCTGGCCGCCGCGGGCGTGGACGCCTCCAACGTCGCCCGCAGCGAGCTCGCCCTGCTTCCGCTCGATCCGGACGCCTCGGCCGACCTGCTGCGCGACGCCCTGCGCGAGCGTGTCGGGGTCGACGTGGGCGTGATCATCAGCGACACGATGGGCCGTCCGTGGCGCGACGGGCTCACCGACGCCGCGATCGGCGTCTCGGGCGTCACCGCGCTCAGCGATCCGCGCGGCCGCATCGACGCCTACGGAAACCGGCTGGAGACGACGCGCGTCGCGGTCGCGGACGAGATCGCCGCCGCCGCCGACCTCGTGAAGGGCAAGCTCGGCGGCATCCCCGTCGCGATCGTGCGCGGACTGGCGCCGACCGGAAAGCTCCCCGACGACGGGAACGGCAGCCGCGAACTCATCCGCGGCGCGGAGGATGACCTCTTCCGGCTGGGCACCGCCGAGGCGATGGCATCCGGGCGCGAGGACGTCGGCTGGGCCAGCGGCGTCGCGCCGGGCCTGCACACCGACGCCGTCGAGGTGATCACCGCGATCTCGCCCTCGGACTTCTCGGAGGCCGCCGTCCGGCAGGCCTTCCTCGGCTTCCTCGCCGCGCGCCCGGACGCCATGTGGCGCTCCTGCGTGCCCGGACACCTGACGGCCAGCGCGCTCGTCGTGGATCCGTCGCGCGCGGCGGTGCTGCTGACTCTGCACCCGCGGGCCGGCATGTGGGTGCAGCTCGGTGGGCACTGCGAGGCCGGCGACCACACACTGCTCGACGCCGCCGCCCGCGAGGCCCGCGAGGAGAGCGGCATCGGCTCGCTGTCCTTCGACCCGGCCCCGCTCGGCCTGGACGTGCACCCCATCACCTGCTCGCTGGGTGTGGCCACGCGGCACTTCGACGTGCGCTTCCTCGCCATGGCCTCGCCGGGGGCCGAACCGGTCCAGAGTGACGAGTCGCTCGACCTGCGGTGGTTCCCCTGGAACGACCTTCCGACCGGGTCGTCGCCGGAGCTGCCGCGCCTGGTCGAGGTGGCCCGCTCGCGGTTGGCGCTGTGAGCAATCGCCTGTGACCGACGTCCTGGCCGCGCTGGACGAGTGGCCGGCACCCACAGCGGCCGCGGCCGTCGTCGGCCCGTCCGGTGTGATCGCCACGCACGGCCCGACGGAGCGTCAGTTCGCTCTCGCGTCGGTGACGAAGCCGCTCGCCGCGCTCGCCATCCTGGTGGCCGTCGAGGAGGAGGCAGTCACGCTCGACGACCCGGCTGACGAGTCGCTGCTGCCCGGCGCGACACTGCGTCATCTGCTCGCGCACGCGTCGGGCGTGGCGCCCGAGCGGCGGCTGCGCTCCTTCCCGCCGGCCGTGCGCCGCGTCTACTCCAACGTCGGGATCGAGCTCGCGGCGGCGCTGGTCGAGGCGGCTGCGGACATGCCGTTCCCGCAATATCTGGACGAAGCCGTGCTCGGCCCACTCGATCTGGCGGGCACGTCTCTGCTCGGTTCGCCGGCTCGCGACGGCGTATCGACGGTGCGTGATCTCGCCCGCGTCGTGCAGGAGCTGTTGTCGCCGACGGGCCTGCTGAGCGCGAAGACTCTGGCCGATGCGACGGCGGTGCAGTATCCCGGCCTGCGCGGCGTGCTGCCCGGCTTCGGTGGGCAGGATCCCAACGACTGGGGCCTCGGCCTGGAGATCCGCGGGACGAAATCGCCGCACTGGACGGGCGCCACGAACTCACCCGCCACCTTCGGCCACTTCGGGCAGAGCGGCACGATGATGTGGATCGATCCGGTGGCCCGCGTCGGCGTGGTGGCGCTGGCCGATCTGGACTTCGGCGAGTGGGCGGCGCAGGCCTGGCCCGCATTGTCCGACGCCGTGCTGGCCGAGTACCGCCGGTAGCGGTCGATCGAGGTCAGATTGCGCGGATGTCCGTGTAGTTGAACTTCGGCCCGTATCGCGGCGCGCTGATGCCGCTCATTTCGATCAGGCGCATCACCCGCTGCCGCTGCCCGGCCCACGGGGCGAGGAGTTCGAGCATCTCCTCGTCGGTGCCGCGCGCCCGCCCGGTGAGGACGTGCACGACCATGTTCGGCAGGTGGTAGTCACCGACGCTCACCGCGTCCGGATCACCGAGCGCCCGCTGCATCGTCTCCGCAACCGTCCAAGGACCGATACCGGATATGAGCCGCAGCCGGTCCGCCGCGGCGGCCGGCGTCATCGACCCGCACTCCTCCAACCGACGCGCCACCGACGCCGCCGCCCGGATCGCCCGCTGCCGCTTGGCGTCGACGCCGATCCGGTGCCAATCCCAGGTCGGGAGGTCGAGCAGCACGCGGGGCGCAGGCGGCACGCGCAGCCCCGCCACCGGGCCGGGCGCCACCGACCCGAAGCGCTGCAGCAAGAGGCGCCACGACCGACGAGCCTCCTGGCCGGTCACCTTCTGCTCGAGCACCGCAGGTACCAGCGCGTCCAGCACCAGGCCGGTCCGGGCCAGCCGGAATCCGGCATTTCGGCGCAGGACGTCCTGCAGCACGGGCATCGAGGACACGTCCAGATCCGACCAGTCGTCGCTGTCGCCGAGCAGGGCCGGAACGCGTTCGAGCAGCCAGTCCGCTCCGGCGCCCCAGGCCAGCGCCCGCACGCGCGTCCCGGTGACCGACACCGACAGCGTGCCGTCGCCGTCCGGCGTCGCGCAGGCCCACCAGAACCGGCCCGCCGCGTCGAAGCGATGCGCCGGATCGCCAGCGCCCCGCCGCAACTGGCTGAGCGTCGCGCGCAGGTCGACCGGTCGCCCGGCGTCCCAGCTCCGCTCCCGCACCGGTCGAGTGTCGCTCACAGGTCGGAGGAGAACCGGATCGCACCGTCGGCCAGCGTCGCGTCGGGCCAGACGCGCGCCCCCGCCCGGAGTTCGACCCGCGCCCCGATCCTGGCGCGGTCGCCGATCACCGTGTCCTCGATCAGCGCGTCCTCGCCCACGGACGCGCCGGCGCCGATCACCGAGCGCCGCACCACCGCACCGGCCGCGATCCGCGCACCGTCGAACAGCACCGAGCCCTCGATCCGGGCGCCCGCTGCGACCTGAGCGTCGCGGCCCACCGTCGTGCCGCCCGTCAGCCACGCGGTCGCATCGACCACGGCGCCAGGCAGCACGAGCGACTCCCCGGGCTGGTCGACCGCCGGCGACGGCGCGATGCCTCGCACGAGGTCGGCCGAACCTTCCACGAAGTCGGCGGGCGTGCCGAAGTCGCGCCAGTAGCCGGAGTGCACGAAGCCGTACACCTTCGCCCCCGACTCCAGCAGCCCAGGAAATGTCTCGCGCTCCACCGACACCGGCCGCCCGGACGGGATGGTGTCGATGACCGAGCGGCGGAACGCGTACAGCCCGGCACTGATCTGGTCGGTGATCGGGTTCGGGTCCTTCTCCAGAAAGGCCGTCACCCGCCCGTCCGGGTCGGTCGGCACGCACCCGAAGGCGCGGGCATCAGGCACGCGGGTCAGGCAGAGCGTCAGGTCGGCGTCGCGGCGGCGATGCGACTCGACGAACTCGACGAGATCGACACCGATGAGGTTGTCGCCGTTGAAGACGAGGACGGTGTCACCGCGCAGCGTGTCGGCGACGTTGCGGATACCACCGCCGGTGCCCAACGCCTCGGCCTCGACGACGTATTCGAGCTCGACCCCGAAATCGGTGCCGTCCCCGAAGTGCGCCTCGAAGACCTCAGCCCGGTACGAGGTGCCGAGCACGATGTGGGTGATGCCGGCTGCACGGAGCCGCGTGACCAGATGGGTCAGGAACGGCACACCCGCGGTGGGCAGCATGGGCTTGGGTGCGGACAGGGTCAACGGGCGCAGCCGCGTGCCGAGCCCACCCACCAGGATCACCGCGTCGGTGTCCGCCATCTGCGCCCCTTCCGTCCAGCACCGGGAGGGAAGCCTTTCACACGTCCGGCGCCCCACTCGCGGGCCCGGTGCGAGGACAGCTACGCCTCAGCTGCGGGCGGTCAGGCTGATCCAGGTGGTGCCGATGCCCAGCGCCGCCTGCAGGCCGAAGCCGTCCATCCGGACGCGCTTCGCCTTGCCCGCGCGGTCCGTGCCGTCGGCGTAGCCGCTCGTCATGCGCCCGCCCCACGCCCCGTGACCGTCGCGCGTCGCGATCGTGATCCGGGTGAGCTTCGCGAACCCCCAGTACCGCGCCAGCGCGGCGACCGTGACGACCTTCGAGTACATCAGGTACGGGTCACCGGACGAGCTGGTGTCGTAGGGATCCGCGCGGGCGGCCAGGTAGCGCTGGCCGCCGTACACCGACCAGCCCCCGTTGGACGCGCTGAACTGACTGAAGATCGTCGCGCCCTGGTACTGCAGCACCTGGTTGCTGGTCGCGGTGGCCGCAGGCCCGTAGTCGCTCCACAGCAGGCTGCCGTGCGAGTTGTAGTGCGCGTGCCCGCCGTACACCTGGCAGGAGGTCGTGTCGCAGATGTCGTAGTCGGCGCTCTGCGGGTGCTCGACGCCGTACCGGCCGTAGCTGCGGGCCGCGACCGCCTGGGCGTTGACCGCAGCCGGCTGCCACGAGGAAGGCATCTCCCGGGGCACGACGCCCGCGGTG
>JAOPVG010000441.1 GCA_025966255.1 Jatrophihabitans sp. | reverse complement strand
TCCTGCGCGAAGTTGCGGGTGAGGGCGATGATCATCCCGAGAGTGAGTTCGGGCATCGAGTTCCCCGATCCTGTCGTTCCGGAAACTGTGATACCCAGGCGCGCGGCGGCGTCGAGGACGATCGCCGAGTTGATCATACCTGTGGTGACGATCATCCGCAGCATCGGCAGCTGCTCCAGCACGCGCGCCGGGAAGGGCGTCCTCTCGCGCATCGCCACGACGACCTCGCTGCCGGCAAGGCGTCGCACCAGTTCCGGCTCATCGGCGATGTGATCGCTCAGCACGTCCAGCGTGTACCGATCGCTCACCGCCGACCAGTCCGCGCTGGCGAGCGCCACCCGTTGGTAGTCGTCCAAAATCGACACAGTCGGCATCCGGCCAGCGTAGTAGTCAGCACCGCGGGACTCGGCCAGCTCACCGTCTACCTCGACGAGGCGATCGAGCCTTGTCTCACGGCTTCCGGACGCCACCCTGACGGGCCACAGGCGGTGCGCACGGACGATCGCGGCGGACGAATCAGCTGCCACCGTCCCCGCCGAAGTCCTCAGATGATGAGCGCGCCGGCGTCGATGGGCAACGCAACACCGGTGATGTAGCGAGCTTCGTCCGAAACCAGGAACAGCACGGCATTGCTGACATCGATCGACTCCACCCAGTCGATGGGCAGCAGGATGGTGGCCGCTGACGCCGCACCGAACTCCGCGCGGGTCGGGTTCTCGAGGTCCGGGCAGAACAGGTGGTACATGCTCTCGTTCTGGATCATCGCGGTGTCGACCTGCGTCGGGTTGACGCTGTTCACGCGGATGCTGTGCGGGGCGAGTTCCTGGGCGAGCGTCTTCATCAGGCCGACCACTCCGTGCTTGGCCGAGACGTAGTGCGAGACGCCGTTGTACGAACGCAGCCCGGCGACCGAGCTGGTGAGCACGATCGACCCGCCGGCCCCGCCGGCAATCAGGTGCGGAATGGCGACCTTGCAGGTGCGCCACACGCCGCTGAGATTGATGTCGATCATGTCGCCCCACGTCTCCTCGGAGAGTTCGTGCGACTGACCGTTGGAGAGGATGCCCGCGTTGGCGCTGACGATGTCGAGCCTGCCGAGCTCGGCGACACCGGCGTCGACCGCGGCCCGCAGCGATTCGATGCTTCGGACGTCCGCCTCGCGGGCGACGATCCTGCGCCCGAGCGACTCGACGAGGCGCACTGTCTCGGCGAGGTCCTCACGGGTGGCGAGCGGATAGTCGACCGACTTGATGTCCTCACAGAAATCGACCGCGATGATGTCGGCGCCCTCCTCGGCGAGGCGAAGGGCGTGACTGCGGCCCTGTCCGCGCGCTGCTCCGGTGATGAAGGCGACCTTGCCCTCGACCCGACCTGCCATGTCCACTCCTTCGGTTGTCACTTGATGAGTACGCCGGCGTCCACCGGCAGGGCAACGCCCGTGATGTAGCGGGCCTCGTCCGACGCGAGGAACAAAACACTGTTGCTGACGTCCCGCGGCTCGACCCAGGGAATGGGCAGCAGATGCATCGCCTGCGACACCGGGGCGAAGTCCGCACGCGTCGGCGTCGGAACATCGGGACAGAACAGCGCGAACATGGGCTCGTTCATGATCATCGGTGTGTCCACCTGAGTGGGGTTCACGCTGTTCACCCGAATGCGGTGCGGCGCGAGTTCCTGTGCGAGCGCCTTCACCAGGCCGTTCACGCCGTGTTTCGCCGCCGTGTAGTGGGCGATGTTCGGATAGCCCTTCAAACCGGCCGCCGAGCTGGTGAGGATGATGGCCCCGCCGCGTTGGCCGGCAACGATATGCGGTATGGCGACCTTGCAGGTACGCCATACGCCGCTCAAATCGACGTCGACGACTGCCGACCACACTGACTCGTCGAGATCGTGTGCCGGCGCCGGGTTATTGACGCCCGCGTTCGCACAGACGACGTCCAGGCGGCCCAGCTCGGCCACACCCTCGTCCACCGCAGAGCGCAGCGAATCGATCTGGCGTACGTCCGTCTGCCGCGCAAATACTCGCCGGCCGAGCGCTTCGACCAGCCGCGCTGTCTCGTCGAGCTCCGCCAGGGTCGCCAGCGGGTAGGGGACGCTCTCGAGGTTGGCGCAGAGATCGAGCGCGATGACGTCGGCGCCCTCCTCGGCGAACCGCACCGCATGGCTGCGACCCTGGCCACGGGCCGCACCGGTGACGAGCGCTACCTTGCCGGCCAGCCGTCCCTCGGTCACTTGATCAACCTCGGTGGAAGCCATGGTGCGTATCTCCTCGAGATGTCGGACAACCTCTGGGCTCGGGCGGCTCAGGCGGGAAGCAGGTGCTGGACGAACCAGCGGGCGGCCTCGTCGGCGGCGACTTCGAGCTTGCTGCGGTCGCTGTACAGAGTCATGTGCGATGTATGCGGCAGGACGACGAGTTTCTTCCTCTCGGTCGGGATCCGGTTGTAGCTCTCGATCTCGAGATCCCAGAGGGTGAGGTCGTCTCCCTCGGCGACAATCATCAGGGTCGGCGTGTCGTAGATGCGGGTGACGAAGGGACCGACGTCGTAGTTGAGCAACAGGTCGACCGACTCCATCGTGCTGACGTTCTGGTAAAGCGGTGCCTCGGTCTGCTGGAGAGCAGCGAAGGTCGTCTTCGTCTCCGGGAACGGCCACGACGAGAGCTCCTGCTCGGGCGTGGTGCTGGCGTGCGGCAGATAGAGCCGCTTGCTCGGATCTTCGTAACGCAGCCGGCGGTCCTCGAGGATCGCCTGCCACAGCCGGCGGTAGCCGAGCGTGCCGTGCACCCGTCGCATGTTGCGATAGCCATCGACGACCGGGATCTGGCTGACGATCGCCTTCACCCGCGGGTCGGTCGCCGCGGCGATGAGCACGTGCCCGCCGGAGTACGAGATGCCCCATGCGCCGAGCCGGTCGGAATCGATACCGTCGGCGTGCTCGAGGAAGCTGATCGCGTTCTGGTAATCGCGGATCTGCGCCCACGGGTCGAGGTGCTGCCGGGGCTCGCCGTCGGACGCACCGAGGTTGCGGTAGTCGAACACCAACGCGGCGATGCCTTCTACCGCGAACCGCTCCGCGTAGTGCGGCATCACCAGTTCACGTACGTAGCACCAACCCCCCGCGAGGACCACCGCAGGAACGTCGGCGGCAGCGTTGTCGGGGCGGTAGAGCCACCCCCTGACAACCGTGCCGTCGCTGTCGAACTCGATGTCTTCGCGGCGCATCGCAGCCTTTCGGTATAGGTGGAAGCAACAGGGATCCCGCCGACGTGGTCGATGATCACCGCGTCGCTTCAGGTTCCGGCTGGCTGATCGGGCCGCGCCGGCGACCTACGAGGTGCGGATCAGAATGAGCCGCCGAAACCCCGATTGTCAAGTGGCACTTTACGGCTGGATCTCGGGTGTCTGCAGGTTTTCGTTGTCAAGTGACACTGGACATGCGGCCATTCGGTGGATACATTGCCGAACACCCAAGCGCGCACCGCACGGCTCCCGTCGTCGGCCGGACAGGACTTCATGGACCGCGATCAGTTGCTCGACGCCTACCTGCGGATGGCCGTCATCCGCAGGATGGAACAGCGCATCGCCGTGCTGTATCGCGACGGTCTCGTGCCCGGTTTCGTGCACACCTCCGTCGGCCAGGAGGCGTGTGCCGTCGGCGCGCTCTTCCACGCGCGGCCTGACGACGTGATCACCTCGACGCACCGCGGCCACGGGCACGTGCTCGCGAAGGGGCTACCGCCGCGCCAGATGCTCGCCGAGCTCATGGGCAAGGAGACCGGGTCGTGCCGCGGGCGTGGCGGGTCGATGCACGTCGCCGATCCGAGCATCGGCATCTTCGGCGCCAACGGCATCGTCGGCGCCGGCCTGCCGATCGCACTCGGCGCCGCGCATGCGTTCACGGCCCGCGACCAGGACGGCGTCGTCGTCGCATTCTTCGGCGACGGTGCCGTCGCTACCGGCGCCTTTCACGAGTCGTTGAACGTTGCCGCGCTGCGCGGTCTACCGGTCGTGTTCTTCTGCGAGAACAACCGCTACTCCGAGTTCTCACGCGCGGCCGACCAGCACCCGGTCGAACTGTCGCAGCGAGCCCTCGCCTACGGCATGCCGTTCGTGCACTTCGCCGGCAATGACGTCTCCGCGGTGTCCGACGGCATGGCGTCGATATTCGAGAAGGTTCGCGCAGGCGGTGGCCCGTTCCTCGTCGAGAGCCTGACCTGGCGGGTCGGCGGCCACTACGAGGGCGACGAGCAGCGCTACCGCGACCGAGCGGAGTTCGAGGAACTGGCGGCGAACGACCCACTGAGCATCGCCCGGCGTCAACTGCTGGAGTTCGGCGTCGCGGGCGAACAGGTCGACGTCCTCGACCGGCGCGCGGACGACGTCGTCGCCGACGCCGAGGCGTTCGCGCGGTCGTCCCCGGAGCCGATGGCGTCGAGCGCGAGCGACTTCGTCTATGCGCCGCGCCGTGCCATACCGCCGCCCGTCGTGCAGGAGGCGCCGGGGCCACAGCTGTCGGGCTCGCGCATCCTGCGCCAGGCCTTGCACGACGCCCTCGCCGACGACCCCGACGTCTTTCTCGCCGGCATCGACGTCGCCGGCGGCAACGTCTTCGGCACCACCCGTGGCCTGCATGACGCGTTTCCCGGCCGCGTTTTTGACACCCCGATCGCCGAAACGGCGATCATGGGGCTGGGCGTCGGCTCGGCGATGGCCGGGCTGCGGCCGGTAGTCGAGCTGATGTACCTGGACTTCCTCGGCGTCTGCTTCGACCAGATCATGAATCAGGCCGCGAAGCTGCGGTTCATGACAGGCGGCGCGGTGTCGGTGCCCCTGGTCATCCGCACCCAGTTCGGGTCGGGACGGTCGTCGGGCAGCCAGCACTCCCAGAGCCTCGAGGTGCTGATGGCGCACATCCCAGGCCTTACCGTCGTGATGCCGAGCTCCGGAACCGACATGTACGGCCTGCTGCGCACGGCCATCGAGGATGACAACCCCGTCGTCTTCATCGAGAACCGGCTGCTGTACGAGAAGAAGTGGCCGGCCCCGGCGCCGAGCCACCGCGTGCCGCTGGGCCAGGCACTGGTGGTCCGCCCCGGAAGCGACGTGACGATCGTGTCGTGGTCGCGGATGGTGCACGACGCGCTGGACGCCGCGTCGACGTTGGCCGCCGAGGGCATCGAGGCCGAGGTGATCGACCTGCGCACGATCGTCCCGCTCGATCGCGCGACGGTGCTGGCGTCGTTCGCCAAGACCAACCGGCTCGTGATCGCGCACGAGGCGGTCGTCGATTTCGGGGTCGGTGCGGAGCTCGCCGCCCTCGCCGTTCGTGAAGGATTCTGGTCGCTGGACGCGCCGGTGGTCCGCGTCGGCGCCGCCTACTCCCCCGCGCCCTACGCGCCCGTCCTCGAGGAGCAGTGGCGAGCGGGACCGGAGGACATCGTCCGCGCGGTTCGCGAGGTGGTCGCGTGCTGACCCCGACGAGACCGCATGCGGTGCAGTACGACCTGCCTCCCGAGACGTTCGCGGATCGCCTGCGCGAGGCCGCCAGCACACATGCTTCCGAGGTCGCGGCCGTCGACGGCGAGGTGACGCTCACCTACGCGGAGATGTTCTCGCTCGCCACGCGCGTCGCCTCCGGGCTACGGGTGCGCGGCCTTGCCCCCGGCGACCGGGTGATCACGCAGCTGCCGAACTGGTGGGAGGCGGTCGCCGTCTCGTGGGGTGTGTTCCTCGCGGGTGGCGTGCTCGTCCCCGTCGTACCCATCTACCGGGCGCACGAACTGCGGTTCATCATCGAGCAGGTCTCGCCTACCGCGGTCGTGGCGCCGGCGGAGTTCCGCTCGTACCGGCATGCGGCGGAGTTGCGTTCGGTGTTGGACGAGGTCCGCTCGCCCGCCGCCCTGATCAGCGTACGAGGGGCGTCGGCCGGCGCGGACTCGCTCGACGAGTTGTTGCAGGTGCCACCGAGTGCGGCGCCGCTGCCCTCTTCTCGGCCGGAGGACATCGCGGTCGTGCTCTACACCTCGGGCACGACCGCCGCGCCGAAGGGCGCGCTGCACAGCCACCAGACCCTCGTCGCCGAGGCGCGCGACATTGCCGGCTGGTGCCGGCTGGGCGAGACCGATCGGGTCTTCATGGCCTCGCCGCTGAGCCACATCACCGGGCTGAGCTACGGCATCGTGCTGCCGGTGGACCTGGGCTGTGCCGTCGTCCTGCAGGACCGGTGGGACCCGGCCGAGGCGGTGCGGATCATCGAGTCGAACCGCTGCACGTTCACGGTGAGCGCCACGCCCTTCCTTCGCGGGCTGGCGGAGGCGTACGCGGCGGAGGCGCGGCCCAGCAGCCTCCGGATCTTCGTGTGCGGCGGCGCGGACATCCCCGCCGATCTCGTCCGCACGGCGCACGCCGTCATGGGGACGGACGTCGTGCGCACGTACGGGTCGACCGAGCTGCCGACGTCGTCAATGGCCGACCCGTTCGGCGACCTCGACGCCGCGGCGGACGGTGAGGGCACGCCGATGGGGCGCAACGAGATGGTCCTGCGTGATGCCGAGGACGGCCTGCCCGAACTGCTCGTCCGCGGCCCCGAGCTGTTCCTCGGTTATCTCGACGCCACGCTCAACGCCGCCGCGTTCACTGACGACGGCTTCTTCCGCACCGGCGACCAGGCTCGTCTCGATGCCGAGGGCACCGCGCACATCACCGGGCGGATCAAAGACATCATCAACCGTGGCGGCGAGAAGTTCAGCGTTGCGGAGGTCGAGGCCGTGCTGCTGAACCATCCCGCCGTGCGTGACGTCGCGGTGGTGGGCTACCCGGATCCGCTGCTCGTCGAGCGGGCCTGCGCGGTCGTCGTCCCCACGCGTGGGTTCGCACCCACGGTCGAGGATTTGCGCGACCACGTCGTGGCCTCGGGCCTCGCGGTGCAGAAGGCGCCCGAGCTGCTCGTCATCGTTGACCAGTTGCCGCGCACCGCGAGTGGGAAGGTCCAGCGGTTCCTGCTGCGCGAGCAGTCCGCCGACCGT
This sequence comes from Jatrophihabitans sp., assembly GCA_025966255.1. Lineage (GTDB taxonomy): Bacteria > Actinomycetota > Actinomycetes > Mycobacteriales > Jatrophihabitantaceae > Jatrophihabitans. The sequence goes on along the minus strand of JAOPVG010000441.1, from coordinate 4,069 downwards.
CCGTTCCCGGCAGCGGCCCAGGGTTCGTCCCGATCCTCGGATCGGTGAGCCATGATTCTCGGAGGGTCGCGGGGCCGTAGCCTCGTAGCTGCACGGGAACCGATTTTCGCTAGGAGCGTCTCTTGGCTGTACCGCGCAGGGCCAGCCGCACCGACTCGAACGGGATGAGCCTGTCAGTAGGCCAGAACGTGCGGCGCGAGCGCCAGCGGGCCGGCATCTCCGTTCGCGAGCTTGCGCGACGCCTCGGTGTCTCGGCCAGCTTCTTGTCGCAGTTCGAGCTGGGACAGAGCCAGGCTGCAGTGAGCACGCTGTTCGCGATCGCCAGCGAGCTGAACCTTTCGTTGGACGACCTGCTCGGCCACTCGGTGGAGCCGGGCAAGGGAGCCTCCGGCGGCCGCGCCAAGAACAGCAGGCCCCCGGTTCCGGAGTACCTGGCCTTCCAGACCGGAGTGCGCTGGCGGCGGTTGGCCGACACAGGCGACGACCACATCGACTTCCTGCTCACCGAGTACGAGCCCGGCGCGGACTCCGCGCCCGGCGACCAGCCGCAGCGGCACAAGGGGAACGACTACGGCTACGTGCTCGAGGGCACGCTGACCGTGGTGATCAAGGGACGCCGGCGGCGGGTCAAGGCCGGCAATGCGATCGCGATGCGTGGCGATGAGCCGCACCGCCTGCTCAACGAGACCGACGAACTGGTCCGCGCCATCTGGTTCGTTACCGCCTGAACCAGCTCTGACGAGCTGGGCACGCAGTCCGCACCAACGGTACGGAGCGCGCTGAACACTCCGGGGCCTTTCGCAGCATCTTGCCGACTACTCGATATCGGGCAGGTGCACGACGTCGTGGTGGGGTCCGGATACCCGAGGATCGACCCGTCGGCCGACCACGACCCAGATCGACATGCAGTCCTCGTCGTAGGCGTTGTGCAACCGGTGCGGAGTCGCGGAGTCGAAGTGGATCGAATCTCCCGGCCCCAACTGGTAGTGCTCGAAGCCGACTTGCACGTCGAGCCGGCCGCTGATCATGTGGCCGTACTCGTGACCGCCGTGGCGCATCAGCTTGGTCTCCGGGCACGACTCGCCACCCGGCTCGTAGGTCACGTGCAGGAACTCGACCATCGGATCGTCCTGGCTGGTGAGCCGCTGCCAGGTCACACCGGGAAGTTGAATCTTCCGGCGTCCGTCCTGAGGCTGCACCGGTGACGGCGGCTGCGGCCACGGGAACGGGGCCGAGTTCTTCGACCATTGCGGCATGTTCGGGTTCGGCTCGCTCGAGGCCGTCGGTGCAGCCTGCGGGTCCTCGATCATCAGGTCGTCGAGCGACAGGCTCAGCTCCGAGACGAACGCGTAGAGGGTCCCGACGGACGGCTTTGCCTTGCCGAGTTCGACCTGCGAGACGAAGCTCGGGGAAACCGAGATCCGCCGCGCCATCTCGCGCAGGCTGACGTTGCGCTCCAGCCGGGCGGCGCGCAGCCTCGATCCGATCGTCTGCAACGACGCACGCTCCGGCGACGCCGCCATCGCCGACTTGCCCCCCCGAGAATCTGGCACCGCCTTGGCTCCATCCGGATCAGGTGCTTCGACATGTGTCCAGCAACTGTGCAGTAGGAGTATACATACGGAAAGATCGCCGGACGCTCGCAAGCGCGCCGGGTGACAGCCGCTGCGGCAGCCGGCCGGCTGCGCCTACGGCAGCATCCAGCCGCCGTCGATCGCATAGGCAGCACCGTGGATGAAGTCGGCGTCGTCGCTGACGAGGTACGAGACGAGACGCGCGATCTCCTCGGGCCGGCCCCACCGGCCGGCCGGCGTGCCCGCAATCGCGGCGTCGACGTGCGGGTTGCGTCCTTCCTCCGTCAGCAGGTAAGAGGTCATGCCGGTCTGCACCGCACCGGGACAGATGGCGTTCACGCGGACGCCCTTGTTGCCGTACTCGAAGGCAAGTTGCCGGGTGAGCCCCAGAACACCGTGCTTCGAAGCCGTGTAGGCCGCGCCTCCGCCGCCGGCAATGAACGCCGAGATGGACGCGGTGTTGACGATCGCGCCTTTGCCTTTGGCGAGCATGCGCGGGATCGCCTCGCGGCACATGAGGAACGGACCGGTCAGGTTGACGCCGAGGATGCGCTGCCACAGCTCGTCGTTCGTCTCCACGCAGGCGGCGTAGTCGTCCAGGATGCCCGCGTTGTTGCATACGATGTCGACGCCGCCGAACTCCGAAACGGCAAAGGCCACTGCCGCGGCCACCTGCTCCGACGAAGCGACATCCGCCCCGAACGCCCGCCCGCGGCCGGCGTCCGGCAGCATCCCGATCGTCTTCTCCGCCTCTTCCGGCTTGATGTCGAGCGCAACCACCTTCGCGCCGTGTTCGACCAGTTCCAGCACGATCGCGCGACCCATGCCGGACCCTGCGCCGGTTACGATCGCCACGCGGTCATCGAGCTTTGCCATGCGTCATTCCCCTGTTCTTTGTGTGCGGTCCCCATGCAGAACCGGTGGACTACGTTGCGAGATCCTCGGCATTGTTCAGTGGCACTTGACACTGGGCTGGATCGACACCGGCTCGAGATTCACGGTCTGGCTCATCTCGAGCGGCTTTCGTCGATGCCAGCCGGCGCGCGGCGTACTCGCGCAGGACGAATTTCTGGATCTTGCCGCTGGGCGTTCGCGGGAGTTCGTCGACGAGCAGGACGAACTCCGGGAACTTCTGCTTCGCGATGCGTGCCTGCTCCAATCGGGTCACCAGGTGAGCCAGCTCGACCGGTTCGGCGGTGGGCACGACGACGGCGCACGCGCGCTCTCCGAGCACCGGATCCGGGACACCGACAACGCTGACGTCGGACACGGCCGGATCCGCGATCAACAGGTCCTCGACCTCCTTGGCGCTGATGTTCTCCCCGCCGCGCACGATGATGTCCTTCGAGCGACCGACGATCGTCACCGCTCCATCCGGGCCGATGCTCGCCAGGTCGCCGGTCCGGAACCAGCCGTCGGGGGTGAAGGCGGCCGAATTGTCGGCGGGGTTCGCGTAGCCGAGGAACAGTTCCGGTCCGGACACCTCGAGTTCGCCGACCGCGCCGCACTCGGTGGCCAAGCGCACCAGCGACGGTCCGACCGGTCGTCCATCGGTCTCGGAGGCCACGAACACCTCGTCCTCGGGTGCGCCGCAGGTGACCGTCGGCATCTCGGTCAAGCCGTACGCACGCACCGTGACGGTCTTCAGTACCTCCCTGGACTCACGGATCAAAGAGGGTGGAACGTCGGCGCCGCCGCAGACGAACCAGTCGAGCGCACACCTCGAGTGACGCGCCCGATAGGCATCAACCAACCCACTCAGGAACGGTGTCGCGCCGACAGATGCCGTGCATCCATGCGTCTCGATGAGACCCGCCGCCGCGGCAGCGTCCCACACGTCCATCAGGACGAGATCGCCACCAGTGAGCAGTGGCATGAGCACGCCGAACACCAGACCGGTGATGTGGGTGAGCGGCGACGGCATGAACACGCGCTCGGGCCGGTTGCCGAACCGGGCGGCGATGGAGCCGGCTTCGTAGAGCAGGGTCCGGTGGCTGTGCAGGACGCCTTTCGGCGAACCTGTGGTACCGGACGTGTACATCAGCACGCCGATGTCGTCTGGTCCGCACCGGGCCTCGACGGGATCCGCTGACGCGAACGCGTGCTCGTCGTAACCACCGGCACTCAGCACAACTAGGTCCGCGGTGACCCCGGCGGCGCTGAGCGAATCGCGCGCCATCGTCGAGTAGTCCGTACCGCGGAAGCTGTCCGGTACAACGACGGCCCGAGGTCGGCAGTCGGCGAAGATCGCTGTGAGTTCGCCCCCGCGATAGATCGGCGTGATCGGATTCAGCACCGCCCCGAGCCCCCAGACCGCGTGAACGGTGACGGCCGCCTCCAACCAGTTCGGCAATTGCATGCTGACCACGTCGCCCGACCGGACGCCCGCAGAGCGCAGCCGTTGCTGCATCCCGCCGACCATCGCGACCAATTGCTCGTTGCTCCACCAGCGGCCACGGTCATGCACGCACGAGGCACCGGGCCGTTCGCCCGCA
>JAOPVG010000372.1 GCA_025966255.1 Jatrophihabitans sp. | reverse complement strand
GGAAGAGGCGGCACTGCGCTGGCTGCTGTTCCTCGGCCTGGCCGCAGCGATCGGTGCTCAGCTGACCAGTTGGCTCTACCGCCGCGTCGATGGTGACGCTAACGGCCGGGCCCGGCGTCGGTGTCAGCGCCTTTCCGCATCAGGTGCTGCACTGGCGGCGCTGGTGGCCGTCGGGCTGCTGATCGACCAGCTCGCGGCGAGTGGCTCCTCGGTCGGCCGGGTGCTCCTGCAGTCGTACGGAGCGAGGTGGATGCTGCGCGAGGTCGGCCTGATCCTTCTGGTGGCGGTGGCGATCCGTGGGATCCATTCACCGGCTGCCGCGTCGGTCGTCCGCCGGTTGCTCGTCTGGGTCGGGGTTGCGTGCGCCTGTATCGGTTCGGCGTTGCTCGGCCATGCCGGGTCGGGACGAGATTTCGCCCCGACTCGCGCTCTCGCCGACGCTTCGCACCTGGCCGCGGCCGCGGCCTGGTCCGGCTTGCTGATCACGGCGGTGCTCATCGTGGTGCCGGCGTTACGGAACGGAAGCGGCGGCGCCGCGTCGAGTCGGGCTGTCCTCCGCGGATTTCGAGTGCCGGCCGCAGCCTGCGTGAGCGTCATGATCGTGACCGGGATCTATCTCGCAAGCGGGCTCGTCGGTTCCGTCGACGCGGCACTGTTCACGTTCTACGGTCGAACTCTCCTGGTCAAGCTGGGCGTTGTCGCCGTTATCGCGGTTCTGGGTTTGGTGAACACCCGCCCACTGCACAGCCGCCGCTTTTCCATTTCGCGACGGACTGTGCTCGCCGAAGCCGGGCTCGCGATGGTTGTGCTGGCCCTCGCCGCAGTGCTGACCAGCGGTCAGCCGGCCCGCGAACCACAGTTCGTCGCGGCCCGGACGCTCGCGACGGTTGGGATCGTTGATGGCGGTGTCGCGGACCTGCAGGAGTCACTGGCCATCCGGCCCAACCAGCCTGGACGCAACGTTGTCGTTGTGGAGGTGTTCAACACGCGCCGCCCGGAGCCGGCGCCGGTACGTCGCGTGCTGGTGAGCATCGTCGGCTTGGACAGTCGCCAGACCGCTCCCGTGGCGGCCGCCAAGCTGGCGGATGGTCGGTGGTCCGTGGCGGCAAATCTCGATTCGCCTGGTCGCACCCAAATCCGGGTAACTGTCCAGCGGGTCGGACTTCCGGACGCTACCCACGCGTACCCGTGGGTGGTCGGGGGTGGCCCGACACCGCTGCCCGCCACGCTGTCAAACGCTCCGCTGGCTGGTCCACTGGCGGTGACCGCGGGCATTCTGGCCGCGCTGCTCGCGATGGCGTGGGCCGCTGCGTTCTGGCGGTGGCGCCGGCGGCGACCGCATCACATCGGCGGCACCGGCCGCGACGGCCAAGCGCCCGAGCACATTGCCCGTCGGGATGTGGCGCAAGCCGGTATCCGGTCATAGGCAGGGCACGCCAACCTCCCCCCAGGCGAGCCCTTATGGGGTCAGCCGGCCTTCGGCCCGATGCGGGGGCCGGCTGACTCTAGTTTGCGTTGTTGAGCCGCTGGGCGGTTGATGGTTGTGTTGAAAGCGCAGCCACGGAGGGAGTTGATCCTCGTTCGACTTCGTTCGCCGGCTTCCTTTCCCGCGTTGCGCTCCACGACACCACCGATCAGGCCCGGAACATGCAGCACCAGCGGATCTGCTGACTTCGGTCGTCCGGCCACGCGTCACCGGCATCGGTCCACCGGTCGAAGTGCGGCCGCCAGGGAAAGGTGCGTCCGCCCCGCACGGTCCGGCGGATGGGCTCGAGCCAGGCGTGGGCGTGCGCATCGGCGTGCTCGGCGAACAGTTGACAGCGCCGTCGGTTCAGGACGGCGGCGCAGCGGTAGCTGTCGATGATCGAACCGAAGGTGTCGTCCTGGGCGTCCGGGTACCCGCCGTCTGACGTCATGACAGCATTAGAACACGCGATCTAATCCATAGGGTTGCGCACAGCTATGCAAAGCGACGTTCGACGACGGGACTCCCAGCGAACAAGATCGTTATGCGGGCGGCCGAACCGATTCTCCGTCAGTCGACGTCGACCACGCGCGACGCGTCGTAATAGGCAACTTCGCCCGTTTCGGGAAAGTGCACGCCCACACACAGGATGCTGAATCGGTGCCCGAACACCTTGCCGGGGTCGATCACCTCACCGATGTCGGTACGTCCGGCGACCCAGACGCGGCGTGGGGCGTCGTCCGGCCCGGCGTTCATCGTCATGGGGCTGCTCCGTCCGGCTGTGCCTCTCGTGACCGAGCCCCCGTACTCGACTTACCTGCGAAGTATGACCGCTCGGGGTCCGTGCTGGGCAGTCGGCGATCCAGATAGCGATAGAGACTGGCGACGCCAGCCATCAGCACGATCAGCCCCACCCCGTTGCGCAGCGCGGTGGCGTAGCCGAGATGCGTGACGTCGATGAACGGATACGGGTACCAGTCGCTCGCGGCGCCGTGGATCAACGTGTACCCGATGTAGAGGGCGGGCCAGATCAGCGCCAGCACGATCGTGTTCTCGGTGATCCGCGGCCGCGGCCCGAACAGCAACCAGCCGAGGATCGTCATGATCGGCACGACGTAGTGCAGCCCCGCGTTCGTGAGCGCGGTGATCCCGTGCGGATCGTGCAACGGCGCCAGCAGCACGGCATAGGTGACGAATGTGACGGTGATGCCGAACAACCCGTCCAGACGAAGCACGCGCCATACGGGTCCGTCGCGGTCCGGACGCAGGGCGAGCAGCCCCACGCTCATCGCGACCAGCAAGTTGCTCTGGATCGTGAAGTAGCTCAGGAATCGGATCACTCGCGTCGCGGCCGGTGGGGCGTCCGTCGCCAGCAGGGGATTGTGCCCGTTGGCAACGAGCGTCAGCTCGATGCCTATCGACACGAGCGCGACGATTGCGGTCAGGCCGTGCCAGAGCCGGGAAGCCGGCACGCGGCCGCTCGTCGCCATGGCCGGAGCGTAGTGCGGCGCACCCGATCACATCGGATCTTCGGTGCACCGATGAGTTTTTTCTGGCTTGACGTTTCACCTCATAGAACAACCACCCCGACGAGGAGGAGCGGAAATGAGCAACGACCTGGACGGCAAGACCGCGGTGATCTACGGCGGCGGCGGCAGCATAGGCGGCGGCGTGGCCCGCACCTTCGCCCGCGACGGCGCGCACGTCGTCGTGGTCGGTCGGACGCGACCCGCGCTCGACATGGTGGCCGACGACGTCCGCGCCGCGGGCGGCACGGCCGACGTCGCGGTGCTCGACGCCCTGGATGAGACGGCCGTCGACGAACACCTCGCCGGCGTCGTGGCCGCACGAGGCGGCGTCGACATCTCGATCAACCTGATCACGCGGGGCGACGTGCAGGGCATCCCGCTCGTCGACATGAAAGTCGACGACCTGCTGCAGGCCCCGACGAACGCGCTGCGCTCCAACTTTCTCACCGCCCGCGCGGCGGCGCGACAGATGAGCGCACAGGGGTCGGGAGTGATCCTGCACCTCAACAGCGGGTCCGGCGCCGCGGCGATGCCGGGCATGGGCAACACTGGTCCAGCGGACGCGGCGGTCGAGGCGCTCATGCGCTACCTGGCCGCGGAAGTCGGCCCGCACGGCGTGCGCGTCTGCGGCATCTGGACGGCCGGTGTGGCTGAGACGTTGTCGGACGAGACGATTGCCGACGTGAGCGGGCCGGACGGTATCAGCGCGCAGGGCGCGTTGGAGATGATCTCGGCCATGTCCGTGCTGCGCCGTACGCCGCGACTCGCCGACGTGACCGAAACCGCGGCCTTCCTCGCGTCCGACCGGGCCGCGGGCATCACCGGCACGATGGTCAAC
>JAOPVG010000365.1 GCA_025966255.1 Jatrophihabitans sp. | reverse complement strand
TCTGCCGACCCTGGGGCGGCTGCCGGACATCCGGGCCATGCTCCAGAGGATCCCGGCCGTCCGCATTCGGCGCCGGGCATACAGGGCGAGGCCGTTGTCGAAGGTGACCTCCGGGGTGGGGTGCAAGGGGAGGTTCCCGACGAACGTCCAGGGGTCGGCGTTGGCAATGATCGTGAAGTAGACGTCGTCGAGGCGAGTGCCGTCGGGGAGCTCGACGCGCAGCTTCGGATGGCGGCGGTCGGAGCCGAAGAACTGGCGCACGCCGACGCGGGCGTACAGCATGTGGGTCGAGCGCCTGCCCTGGCGGCGCTTGCGTTCCACTCCGTGCACGATCGCTGCGTCGAAACCCAGCCCCGCGGAGAAGCAGAAGTAGCGATCGTCGGCGACGCCCATGCTCACCGAGCGGTAGTTGCCCGTGCGGAGGCCTTCGAGCAGGGCCCCTGTCGCCTCGATCGGGTCGTGGGGCAGCCCCAGGGCGCGGACGAAAACGTTCGTGGAGCCGGCCGGGACGATCCCGAGGGCGGGGACGCCGGGGTGCACGCCGTCGGTCAGCAAGCCGTTGATGACCTCGTTGACGGTGCCGTCGCCGCCCAATGCGACAACAACGTCCGTTCCGTTGCGCATCGCCCGGCAGGCCAGAGCCGCAGCGTGCCCGCGGTTCGCGGTCTCGACGATCTCGAGTTCGGCCTCGCTGGCCAGCGCGTGCGCCAAAACGTCCCGCTCGCGGGCAGTCGTCGCCGTGGCGCGCGGATTGGTCACGACTAGTACGCGCACCCCGGAAACCCTACTTGTTGGTTGACAGTGCCGCCGACGCAGAGGCCGCGCGCGCGTAGCTAGGCTGATCGTGTGAGTGTGGACGAGGTACCCAGGCCGCTGCGCGCGGCCTGCGTCGTCCTCGGCCTCGAGTGTCTCGGCCTGCTGAGTATCACCGGCTTCCTCGTGATCTCGACGCTCACCGGCTCCCCGAACAGCGTCGGCCGGGCGCTGCTGGGCGCGGCGATGGCACTGTGCGGTGCGCTGGCCCTCGCCGCCGGTGCGCGGGGACTGTTGCGCCTCAGTCCGGCCGCGCGGACACCGATCGTGGTGATCCAGTTATTGGCCATCCCGGTGTCGTACAGCCTGGCCTTCCAGGCCGGTCGGGTCGGTTACGGCGGCCCGATCCTCATCGCCGCGCTCAGCGTGATCTACCTGCTGTTCACGCCGCCGGTGCGGGCGGCCCTGGACCGCGAGCCGCGCTGAGCGCTACGTCTTGCGCCGGCGCTGCTCGACCTGCGGCTCGGGGGCGCCGAGGCTTTCCCGCAGGCGTCGGAGGCCACGCGCGACCAGTCGGGACACCTGCATCTGCGAGACGCCCACGATTGCGGCGATCTCGGTCTGCGTCTTGTTGGCAATGAAGCGCAGGAGCAAGATCTCCCGCTCGGCCTCAGGCAGGTTGGCAATCACCTTGCGCAGCATCGCCCGCTGCTCGACCTGTTCGAAGCCGTCGTCGATGACGCCCAGCATCGGGTGTTCGGGCACGCTCTCGCCGGGGGCGGCGAGGACGTCCAGCGGAACGCCGGAGTACGCGCGGGCCGCGTCCAGCGCCTCGAGCACCGTCTCCTCGTCGATCTCGATGCGGGCGGCGAGCTCAGGCACGGTGGGGGCGCGGCCGAGTTCCTGGCTGAGGTCGGCGCGGGCCGCATTGAGCGTGGTCTGCAGCTCCTGGGCGCGCCGCGGCACGTGGATCAGCCAGCCGGTGTCGCGGAAGTGGCGCTTGATCTCGCCGAGGATCGTCGGAGTCGCGTAGGTGGAGAACTCGAGCTTGCGCTCCGGGTCGAAGCGGTCGATGGCCTTGATCAACCCGATCGCGCCGACCTGGACGAGGTCGTTCATGGGCTCGTTGCGGCCGGAGAATCGCCGCGCCAGGTAGACGACTAGCGGCATGTGCAGTTCGACGAGCTGGTCGCGCAGCTCCGCCCGCTTCGGGCTGTCCTCGGGGAGGCTGTGCAGCTCGGCGAGCAGCTTGGAGGCCTGGCCGTGGTCACGGCTCGGCTTCTGTGCAGTGGTCACTGCTGCGCTGCCTCACGGGTCTTAGTGACGGTAATGGTCAGCCGGTCGTCGTCGCGCCGCACGTCGACCGAAGAAGCGAGTGCACCGAGCACAGTCCACGCGAAACCGTCCCGGTCGGGCTCGGCGTTGTCGGACGTGGTGACGCTGGTGTCGACCGCCAGCTTGCCCTCGGCGAGTTCGAAGCGGGCGTCGAGCGTCGAGTCGGGGGTGGCGTGTGGGAGCAGCAGTGCGCACGCCTCGTCGACGGCCAGCCGGAGGTCCTCGATGTCGTCGATCGTCAGGTCGCAGCGCGCGGCGAGGCTCGCCGCGGTGAGGCGCAGGGTCGACACATAGACGACGTCGGCGGGTATCCGCACCTCGACGGCATCACCATCGGGTCGGGCCGGGTCGGGGGTGGTCATGGGTTCCTCACTCTGTTCATCACGTCTAGACGGCGGGGTTCGGGAGATTCCAGCGGACGATCACGGATGCACCGTATTGCGCCCCCAGTATCGACGGTGCGGCGGTGCCGAGCAGCAAATGCGCACCGCCGGAGACCGGTAGCTCGATCCAGCGGGCGCCGAGGGCCCGGCTGAAGTGGCCGTGGCCGACGAGTACGACCGAACCCTCCGGAAGCCGTTCGGCGGCGCGCGTGAGCACGCGATCAGCCCGCGCCTCGATCTGCGCGGCGGTCTCGCCGTCCGGAGCGCCGTGGGTCCAGATCGACCAATTGGGGACTTCCGCGCGGATCTCGGCCGTCGTGCGGCCTTCGTACTCGCCGTAGTACCACTCGGCGAGGTCCTCGGTGACCTCGTCGACCTCGAGGCCGGCCAGCCGGGCGGTGTCGACGGCGCGCTTGCGCGGGCTGGAGAGCACCAGCACGGGGTGCACGTCGGCGAGCAGGCTGCGCAGGGCCGCGGCCTGCTTCTCGCCGGCCTCGGTGAGCGGGAGATCGGTGATGCTGGTGTGCTGGCCGGACGCGCTCCATTCGGTCTCGCCGTGCCGGACGATCCAGAGTTGCGCGTCGTCAGGCAGCCCGGGCGCGATGAAGGCCGGTCCCGATACGGAACCGGCCTCCACCGATGTCATCTGCGGATGCTCGCTCGGCTCACGCGGCCTGCTTGGTCTCCCAGAAGATCTTGTCGATCTGCGCGATCAGCTGGAGCAGTTCGTCGCCCTTGGCCGGGTCGACCTCACCCTTGCCGCCCGATGCGCCGGCCGCCTTGGTGGCCCGGTTGAACAGCTCGTGCAGGTCCGGGTACTTCTCGAAGTGCGGTGGCTTGAAGTAGTCGGTCCACAACACCCACAGATGGTGCTTGACCAGTTCGGCGCGCTGCTCCTTGATGATCAGTGCGCGGGTGCGAAACACCGGGTCGTCATTGCCCTGGTACTTCTCCATGATGGCCTTCACCGACTCGGCCTCGATACGAGCCTGAGCGGGGTCGTACACACCGCAGGGCAGGTCGCAGTGAGCGTAGGCGACGGTGGAAGGGCGGAACAGGCGCATAGCCTTGACCTCCTGGAAGGATTGGACAGCAGCCGAATCGTCTTCGACCCTACTCTCGGATCACTGCCCGTTTGGAGGGCCTGGCTATCAGATGTGGCGCCCTCGGCTTCCGTGGCAGCGGGTAGAAGTGTCCGGCCCGTCCATGGCGCCCACCCTCCACCACGGCGACGTCCTGATCGCGTGGCCCGGCGCGGCTATTCATCCCGGTGACGTGGTGTTGGCGCGGTACCGGACGATGCCGGACCGCCTGGTCGTCAAGCGGGCGGTGCGGATCGAGGAGAGCGGCTGGTGGCTCGCGTCGGACAATTCGTTCGCCGGCGGCGACAGCGCCAGCCATGGAGTCGCCGACGTCGTCGCTCGCGTGGTGCTTCGCGTGCGTCCGGGACGGCTGCACTGGGTGCGCTGATGCCCCCGTAGCCTGGGCGGGACGACAGCGACCGGACTTGGAGCAGAGGCAGTGGCGTTCGACGCGGACAGCGCGGTGTTTCGTGTGCACGAGGGCGGCAAGCTCTGGCTGCGGAGCACCTTGCCGCTGGTCGACCGTGAGTCGCTGTCCCTGGCCTATACGCCCGGTGTGGCCGAGGTCTGCTCGGCGATCGCGCAGGACGAGTCCCTGGCCCGCACGTATACCTGGCGGTCGCGGCTCGTCGCCGTGGTCAGTGACGGCACCGCGGTGCTCGGCCTGGGCAACATCGGCCCGGCCGCCGCGCTGCCGGTCATGGAAGGCAAGGCGGCGTTGTTCAGCGAGTTCGCCGACATCAACGCGATCCCGATCGTGCTTGCGACCACCGATCCCGACGAGATCGTCGAGACGGTCGAGCGCATAGCCCCCTCCTTCGGTGGCATCAACCTCGAAGACATCTCCGCGCCGCGCTGCTTCGACATCGAGGCGCGGCTGCGCGAGCGACTCGACATCCCGGTGTTCCACGACGACCAGCACGGCACCGCCATCGTGGTGCTGGCCGCACTGCGCAACGCCGCGGCCGTTACCGGTCGCACGCTCGCGGAGTTGCGCGTGGTCGTGTCGGGTGCCGGTGCCGCTGGAGTGGCCTGCACCAAGATCCTGCTGGCGGCCGGCATCGGGGACATCGCGGTGGCCGACTCGAAGGGCATCCTGAATCCTCGGCGTCAGGACCTCACCGCGGTCAAGGCCGAGATCGCGGCCATCACCAACCGCAGCGGCATCTCGGGCTCGCTCGCCGGGGCGCTCGACGGCGCCGACGTGTTCCTGGGCGTGAGCGCCGGCCTCGTCGATGAGGACGCCGTGCGCAAGATGGCGCCGCGGTCGATCATCTTCGCGCTGGCCAATCCGAACCCCGAAGTCGATCTGGACGTCGCTCATCGGCACGCCGCGATCGTGGCGACCGGCCGCAGCGACTACCCCAACCAGATCAACAACGTGCTGGCGTTCCCGGGCGTCTTCGCCGGGGCTTTTGACGTCGGCGCGCGGGCGATCACCGAGAACATGAAGCTGGCGGCCGCGACTGCCCTGAGCGAAGCCGTCGCCGACTCGCTCGCGCCCGACCACATCGTGCCGTCACCGTTCGACAAGCGGGTCGCGCCGGCCGTGGCCGCCGCCGTCGCGCAGCAGGCTCGTCGCGACGGCGTCGCGCTGTAGGGATCTCGTCGGCGCGCACCGATCCCTGCGGCGGCCGAGATGTCAGGCGACGACGAGTTGCCGAGCCGCGAGACCGCTGCGATCGAGCAGCGCCCACGCCCGGGCGAGCCGGCGCACGGCTTCATCCAGTCGATCCGACGCCAGCGCGAACGGCAGGCGGAGGAAGCGTTCGAGCGTGCCGTCGACGCCGAACCGCGAGCCCGGCACGACCACGACTCCGGCCTGCGCGGCGAGCAGGGTCAGCGGCGTCGACAACGGGGCGTCGAGTTCGGCCCAGAGCGAGAGGCCACCCTGCGGAAGGTTCGTCCGCCACTGCGGGAGCTCTCGGGTCAGCGCAGCGACCAGGGCATCGCGCTGCGGCATCAGTTCGGCCACCCGGGCGGTCGCGATCTCGTCAATCCGGTCGAACAGGTTGGCGGCGACCACTTGGTCGAGGACGGCCCCGCCCATGTCGATGGACGTCCGCAGCGCAGCCAGGCGGTGCACGAGGTCCCTGGAGGCGCGCAGCCAGCCGATGCGGAGCCCGCCCCAGACCGGCTTGGACAGCGACCCGACCGTTATCACCGTCGCATCGATCTGGGCGGTGGGCCGCTCGCTGCCGCTGAAGCCGAGCTCGATGAAGGACTCGTCGACGACCACGGTGGTGCCCGTCTGGCGGGCAACGCGCAGGACGTCGCGGCGCTCGGACTCGGGCACCAGGGCGCCGGTCGGATTGTGGAAGTCGGGGGTGAGGTAGGCCAATCGGGCCGCGGTCTGTCGCAGCGTGGCTTGCAATTGGCCTACCTGCCAACCGCCCGTCGGGGCCATCGGCACCGGCACCACGCGTCCGCTGCTCGCGCGGATCGCGTCGAGGGCACCGGGGTAGGTCGGCAGCTCGGTGATCACGCGGTCGCCCGGCGCGATGAGCAGACGCAGGAGCAGGTCGAGGCTGTGCAGGGCACCGTTGGTGATGAGGATCTGGTCCGCGCGGGTGGGCACGCCGCGGGCGGTGAAGCGGACCGCCACCGCCTCGCGGAGGACGGGCAGCCCGGCCGGTTCGTAACCGTCACCGAGTAGGTACGGCGCGAGCTGTGTGGCGGCCGCGGCCAGCGCCTCCTGCACGACGTCCGGCGGGGCGGGCAGGGCCGCGCAGGACAGGTCGATGACGTCGGGCGCCTCGCTGTTGGACGTGCTCCACCGTGACAAGGAAGGGCGCGGCCGGGAGCCGGCCGGCACCGTCACGAACGAGCCCGATCCGGTGCGGCTGGCCAGGAAGCCGTCGGCGCGCAGGCTGTCGTAGGCCGCGGTGACGGTCGCCCGGCTCAGCTGTAGCGCGACGGCAAGCTCACGCTCGGACGGCAGCCGAGTCTCGGTGGCGATGCGGCCGTCGAGGACGAGCGTCGAGACGGCGTGGGACAGGGCCGAGTAGACCGGACCGGGCATGGCGCGCAGGTCGGGGAGCAGGTCGGCCAGCGCGCGGCCACCGATGCGAGAGAGCGAAGCCATGGCCTGATCGTGCCACGCAATGGCCTGGCTATCCAGTCCGATACCGCGTGATTGGCTGGTTTATTGGGTGGCCGCGGCTGGCATTCTTGACGAATGGCCCGCAAACAGCTGCCGAGACGGCTGATCCAGCTCTATGTCGGCTTGTGGCTGTACGGCCTGTCGGGAGCGCTGCAGGTCCGGTCGGAACTGGGCCTCGACCCGTGGGATGTCTTCCACCAGGGCCTGTCTGGGCATCTCGGACTGGCCATCGGCACGGTCGTGATCATCGTCGGTGCCGCGGTCCTGCTGTTGTGGATCCCGCTGCGCCAATGGCCGGGGCTCGGCACGGTGAGCAACGTCGTCCTCATCGGCGTCTCGATGAATGTGTCACTCGAACTCCTGCCGACGGGTGGCGCGCTGGGATGGCGCATCGCCGAGATGGTCGGCGGCGTCATTCTCTGCGGCATCGCGACCGGCATGTACATCGGCGCGAACTTCGGGCCGGGCCCGCGCGACGGCCTGATGACCGGACTCGCGCGCACCACCGGCCGCTCGATCCGGCTGACCCGCACGGCCATCGAACTCACCGT
>JAOPVG010000349.1 GCA_025966255.1 Jatrophihabitans sp. | reverse complement strand
GTGCCGAGCAGGTACGGGTACTGCGCAACACCCCATCCGCCGATGACACTGGTTACGGCCAATACCCCGAGCGGGCGAGCCAGCGTAGGGAATCGCCGAGCCGTGGTGACCAGCGCGAGGATCCCGGAAATCGCGGACACTGACAGCAACGGCCAGCCGACCTGTATCAACTGCCGGTAGAGCCGGTGCGCATCGTGGTTGAGCACGAGGATCCCGAGCGCAGCGTCGACTCCCACCAGGATTGCCGCAATGATCGCCCGCAACCGCGCCCACTGCTCGAGATCCGGATCGGTCCGTCGCGCGACGGTCATCAAGAACACCGCGGCGAGGTAGGCACAGATCAGCACCGCCAGCACGCCGCACACCAGCGACGTCGGATTGAGCCAACTACGGACCGCGTCCCCGTGCCCCTCGGTCGGCACCCGGCCCGACGCTATCCCGCCCACGACCGCGCCGAAGCAGAACGGCGTGAGCACCGACGAGGTGGCGAACATGACTCCGAAGAGGCGCTGCTCGACCGTCCGCACCGCGACCTTGCGAAAGGCGAACCCGGATCCGCGCAGGACGATCCCGAACGCCGCGATCCCGAGCGGGATGTACAACGTCGTCATGATCGCGGCGAACGCCAGGGGGAAACCGGTCCACAGCAGGACGAGGCAGAAGATCAGCCAGGTGTGGTTCGCCTCCCATACCGGCCCGATGGCGTGATCCATCAGCGCGCGCGGACGTCGACCGCGCTCGGCTCCACCCGCCGTGAGGTCCCAGAACCCAATGCCGAAATCGGCGCCACCGAACACGCCGTAGATCACGATGCTCAAGAACAGGATGGACGCGACCACGGTGCTCACGCCGGCACCGCCGGCTCGGATTCGACTTCGGGCGCGTACGGACCCGGGGGGTCCTCGCCGGCCGCCCAGCGGCGGCGCAGCGACCGCAGCGCCAGCACTGCCCCCACCGACATCGCCGCATAGATGGCGATCGCGCCCGCGAAGAACGGCCACAGGTTGCCCGACGTCTGCACCGCGTCGCGGGTGAGCAGTCGGCCGACAACGGTCCAGGGCTGCCGCCCGACCTCGGTGACCACCCAGCCGCACTCAAGGGACACGATGGCGACTACCCCGCTGATGCTTGTCGCCCGGAGCAACCAGCGGTTGTCTATGACATCTCGTCGGCGCCACCACGCGATGGCGAACCACAGCGCCAGTCCCAGGAGCAGGAAGCCGGCGCCGACCATCACGTCGAAGCACAGATGCACGATCGACACCAGCCGGTCGGTCGGTCGGACCGAGGCCGGGATGCTCTCCAGTCCGTTGATCCGGGTGGACGGGCTGAACCCAGACAGCAGCGAGGCGCCGTCGGGGATCTGGATGCCGTAGCGCACCTTGCCGTGGATCAGCACGCCGCCGAGAACCTCGGGTATGTGATCGCCGGTGTGCGGCAATATCTCGATGGCGGCAAACTTGGCCGGCTCGGCGTGGAACACCTCGCGCGTGATGACGTCACCCATCACGATCTGCAGCGGGATCGCCACCGACGCGACCACCAAGGGGATCAGCAGGCCGATGCGGTGATAGCGATCGCGGCGGCCGCGCAGGATGCCGACTGCATAGACGCCGG
This sequence comes from Jatrophihabitans sp., assembly GCA_025966255.1. Lineage (GTDB taxonomy): Bacteria > Actinomycetota > Actinomycetes > Mycobacteriales > Jatrophihabitantaceae > Jatrophihabitans. The sequence continues at coordinate 2,896 of JAOPVG010000349.1, read as the reverse complement.
CGACGGCGAAACCGGCCACGACGTACGCGGCCAACAGCATGTGGATCGACTCGTACCAGAACGCGTGATTGAAGAACACCCGCCAGACACTCACGTCGACGACCTGGCCATTGCGGACCGTGATGCCGCTCGGCGTGTTCATCCAGCTGTTCGCGGCGACCACCGACAGCGTGCCGCCGACGCCGCCCAGCACTACGGGCAGGCCGCTCCAGAAGTGCAGCCAGGGCGACAACCGGTCCCAGCCGTAGATGTAGATCGCGACGAAGATGGCTTCGAGGAAGAAGAAGATTCCCTCGACCGCGAACGGGATGCCGTAGGCGGCACCGTAGCGCTTCATCAGCTCGGGCCAGAGCAGGCCCATCTCGAACGACAGCACGGTGCCGGACACGGCGCCGACGGCGAACAGGATGGCTGCCACCTTCGACCACCGCTTCGCCAGCAGCAGAGCTTCCTCGTCACCTCGACGGATCGCGCGATAGTTCGCGATCATCGTGATGAACGTGAACGCAACGCCGAAAGGCACCAGGATGATGTGGAACCCGAGGGTGAACGCCATCTGCTCGCGGGCGGGCAGCAGCTGAGCAGGCTCGCTCGCCTGAGCGGCCGAGGTCAGGGCCGTCGCGGGAAGGAACGCAGCGAGCGTCACACAAAGCGACGAAACCACAGGCGGTCCGAGGATGCAAAGGTCGTCGCGCCGATCAACCCCCCGAGGCCCAACGCCGCAGGGCAAATCACCACCTGAGGTCCACGACGTGACCTTCCCGCAGAATGACCTCGCGGTGATCAACGTCAGCGGGGTGAGCACGCTGCGTCCGGCCACCTTCGGCGACTCGGACAAGCAGGAGGTCGTTTCGCACTGGGACAGGCGGAACGGCTACCCCTCGGCGAGGGCGGCGCGCAGCTCGGGCTCGGTGAGCCGGGTGCCGTAGGCCGGCTTGTCCCGGTCGTAGCGACGTCCCGCCGCCAGCGGGCCGGCGTCAACGACGTCGAACCCGAACTGGTTGATCAGGTCAGCCACAACCTTCTTGGCATCGGCGTCGTCACCGGCGATGGGCAGCGCACGGCGATCCGGGGTTCCGCTCGGGGTGGCGGTCGAGTTGATGTCGCCGGCCAGGATGTTGTTGAACGCCTTGACGACCATGGAAGTCGGCAGATGCGCGGCGAGCGTGCCGCTCACCGTTGCGTCGCCGCGATCGATGGCGTCGTAGTGGCCGTCGCGTTCGAAGTAGTAGTTGTTCGTGTCGATCACGATCTTGCCTGCGAGCGGCTCGACCGGAACCTGCTCGTAGTTCTTGAACGGGATGGTCACCACGACGATGTCACCAGCTGCCGCGACGTCCTCCGCGGTGGCCGCGCGGGCCTGCGGGCCCAGCGCCGATACGACGTCGGTCAAGGTATCCGGCCCGCGCGAATTGCTCAGGACCACGTTGTGCCCGTGGGCGATCGCCTGTTTCGCGATTGCCTGACCGATGTTGCCACTGCCGATTAATCCCACGGTCGCCATAGACAGCACAGCCCGCGTCGGCGCAGACATATTCCCGGCCCGGCGGCTGGCCCGATCAGGTCAGCTCAGGTCCACAGGTTCCGCCGCCACTAGTGGTCGGTTTCGAGAAATTTCTCGACGGCGGCGCAGAAGTCGGCACAGTCCTCGTCGCTGACCTCCAGACTCAATGCGATCATCCCGCGGCGCGCGAGGTAGAAGCCGTGCTCGAGCATCGCGAGGTGGAACAGCTCCCGGCGATCCGACTCGGGCCGGATGTCCTGCGCGGCTCGAATGGGCTCGGTCTGGAAGTGGACGGTCAGCAGGCTGCCCAGGCCCGTCCACTGCATTCGTGCTGCGCGCTGGGCACACGCCGCGTTGAGCGCTGTGCGCAGCCGCTCGCCGCGGTCGAACAGCTCTTGGCTGATGTCGGCGGTGAAGAGCTCACTCAGGCCGGCGTAGCCGGCGGCCATGCTGAGCACGTTGTTGTTGAACGTACCGGCGTGCGGGACGGCGTCGGCGCGACGCGGGTCGTACATGGACATGATGCGGCGCCGGCCGCCGAAGGCACCGAACGTCATCCCACCGCCGATGTACTTGCCCAGCGTCGTCAGATCGGGCGTGATGCCCAGCCGCTTCTGTAGGCCGCCGTCCGACATCCGCGACGTCATCACCTCGTCGAAGATCAGCACCGCGCCGGTGGCGTCGGCCCCGTCGCGAAGCGCGGTCAGGAACTGCGGATCGGCCGGGACGCAACCACCGCTACCCAACATCGGCTCGGCCAGGATGGCCGCGAGATCCGCGCCGTGGTGCCGGATCAGTTCTCGGCTGCCAGTTGTGTCGTTGTACGTGCCTACCACCCAGTCGTGCGGCGCGTTGATCGGTATACCGCCGCCGCCGAAGGACAGGATGCTGCCGTGATAGGCGCCGTCGAAGACCAGCACCTTGCGGCGACCCGTGGTGGCGCAGGCGGTGGCTAGAGCGAGCAGGTTCGCCTCGGTACCGGAGTTCGTGAACCGCACCAGCTCCACGGACGGGAACCGCTCGCAGAGCAGACCGGCGAGTTTCGCCTCGGTCACGCCGTGCGCGCCGAGGTTCCAACCACCGTCCAGCGCGGCGTCGATGGCCCTGCGGATGACCGGGTTGTTGTGGCCGTAGAGACCGGCCGTGTACTCCCCGAGCAGATCGACGTAGGTGTGCCCGTCCAGATCCGTCAGCCGGCTCCCGACCCCGCCGGCCATCGTGAGCGGGAACGGCGAGTAGTGCAGCGTTGTCCGGGTGTTCCCGCCGGGCATGACGGCCACCGCTCGCTCGTGCGCCGCCTGGCTGGCCGGGTTGTTCGCGGTGAATCGGGCCTGGGCCTGGGCGAGCGGGTCGCCGCGAACCTGTGCGTCGTCCAGGATCACCTGGTCCACC
>JAOPVG010000331.1 GCA_025966255.1 Jatrophihabitans sp. | reverse complement strand
TCCCCACTGCTGCCTCCCGTAGGAGTCTGGGCCGTGTCTCAGTCCCAGTGTGGCCGGTCGCCCTCTCAGGCCGGCTACCCGTCGTCGCCTTGGTGGGCCATTACCCCACCAACAAGCTGATAGGCCGAGGGCCCATCCCTAGCCAGTGAACCTTTTCCACTTCGGAGGATGCCCTCCGAAGTCGTATCCGGTATTAGCCCCGGTTTACCGGGGTTATCCCAGTGATAGGGGCAGGTTGCCCACGTGTTACTCACCCGTTCGCCGCTAGGACACTCTCCCGAAGGAGAGGCCTCGCTCGACTTGCATGTGTTAAGCACGCCGCCAGCGTTCGTCCTGAGCCAGGATCAAACTCTCCGTGAATGTTTATTGACTACCCGGCAGAGCCGGTTTGTCGACACAGAAAGTCACCGTCCTGAGACGGTTCCAATCACTGGTTCATACGAGCTGGGTGTTCCCCTCTGCGATAGCAGAAGGTTTTCTTTTGCTCGATGTACCAAAGGAATCTCTTCCACGACCCGTAAACGGATCGTGAGACGAGAGTTAATAAAATGGCACTAACTTTCGGCACGCTGTTGAGTTCTCAAGGAGCGGACGCGCACCGTCACGACCCTTTCGGGCCGGTCAGGGGCAACCTGAGTTACTTTACCCGGTCAGTTCCGCACGGTCAAACCTGACCGGCACCGCCCAGACTCCCACCTGGTCGGGGCGATCGAAGATTCTCGAGCCTCGTGCTTGGGGGATCGTCCGCCCGGCTCCGCTGGTGCGATCCAGGCCTTGGCCCGATCCGCTGTGCGGCTCCGTGTCGCGAACAAGCAGAACTTTAGTGAGCCGAACAGGGGAACGTCAAATTCGCTCGCCGACCGCTGTTTCGCCCGTGTTTCCGGGGCCGTAGCGCCTTGGGCATCGCCTCGTCGCCGAAGGTTGCGCGGGATCGACTTCTGTGACCTGGGGCACGACCAGGTTCAAACGAGCCGCACGGCGCGCCGTTTGCCCGAGGCGAGAACGGCGTCGGCGAGTTTCGCGCGCTCGACGTCGTACTGCTTCGGCGCAACCGGTGTGCCGCCGATGCGTACCGCTCCGGCATCGATTTCACGGCGCGCCGCGCTCGTACTGGCGGACAGGCCGCTGGCGACGAGCACGGCGGGTAGGTGCACCGGGTCGCCCTCAGGCAGCGGGAATTCCGGAACATCGGTGGGCACCTCGCCGCGTTTGTGGACGGCATCGAAGCGTTCTTCGGCCGCCTCGGCCTCGGATTCGCTGAGGAAGAGCGAGACAACGGCGCGGGCCATCCGCCGCTTGGCCTGGTTCGCCGCGCCTCCCCCGGCGGCGACCTCGGCCTCCAGGGCATCGACCTCCCGCGGGTGCATGGTCGTGCACAGGCGCGCGTAGGTGCCCACCACCGAGTCCGGGATGCTCATCAGCTTGCCGAACTGCTCCGGGGCCGGCTCGGCGATCGCGATGTAGTTGCCGAGCGACTTGCCCATCTTCTCCACGCCGTCGGTACCGACCAGCAGCGGAACGGTCAGGACGGCCTGCGGCGCCTGGCCGCGGGAGCGTTGGAGCTCACGTCCGACGAGGTTGTTGAACGTCTGGTCCGTCCCGCCGAGCTCGACGTCGGCGTGGACCTCGACCGAGTCGATCCCCTGCAGCAGCGGATAGATGAACTCGGACAGGCTGATCGGCTGCTGGCCGGCGAAGCGCCGGGCGAAGTCGTCGCGCTCGAGCAGCTGCGCCACAGTCACCTGGCGGGTGTAGTCGAGGATGTCGGCCAGGCTCATCGTGCCCAGCCAGTCGGCGTTGTTGACCACCTCGGCTCGCTCGCGGTCCAGGATGCGCATCAGTTGGTCGAAGTAACCCTGGGCGTTGGCGATCACCTCCCCCGCAGTCTGCGCAGTACGGGTCGCCGTGCGTCCGGACGGATCGCCGACCTGTCCGGTGAAGCCGCCCACGACGAGGACTGCGGTGTGCCCGAGGTCCTGGAACTGGCGCAGCTTGCGCAGTACCACGGCGTGCCCCAGCGTCAGGTCGGCGCCCGAGGGATCGATGCCCAGCTTGACCCGCAACGGCCGCTGTTCCCGGCGGGCGGCCAGCAGCCGCTCGGCGAGGCCGTCGGGCGGCAGGATCTGCGCCGTTCCGGACGCGAGGATCTCGTGGGCTTCGCGCAGATCCGAAGGCAGGTCGCTCGCGGTCGATTCCGTTGGCACGGCCTCAGTCTGCCGGGCCGGGCGCAGCGCGTTTGCGGCCACCCGGCTTGAACGCCGACACCGATGGGGCGTCGGCCAGCCAGAAGCGCCACGGCCGCTGCGTCGCCGACACTATGCCGACGCGTGGGCCGGCCTCGATCCCGGGGCGGCGTCGGGACGGGACGGACTCGAGGCGCACCGGCGAGGCCGGATCGCACAGATCGACCCCGTTCTGGGCGGCACCAAGGCCCAGGCAGGTCGCCAGCCGGGCCGGTCCGCGGGCCAGGTCGGTGCCTCGGCGAGCGGCCGGGCGACGTTCCAGCGCGATGTCAGCCCCGCGGACGACGTCGCCGGCACGCAGCAGGACCGCGGACGCGACCCCCTCCACCCCGCAGACCACGTTGGCGCACCAGTGCAGGCCGTAGGTGAAGTAGCAGTAGAGATGGCCCGGCGGCCCGAACATGACACCGGTGCGCTCCGTCCGTCCCCGGAAGGCGTGCGAAGCCGGATCGTCAGCGCCTTCGTAGGCCTCGACCTCGGTGAGCCGGATCGCGACCTCCTCGCCGCCGGCGTCGGACACGATGACGGCGCCGATCAGACGGGGCGCGAGCGACAGTGCCGGCCGCGCAAGCAACTCGCGGGCAGCGACGGTGCCTGTCACCGCCGGTTCAGGTTCACGTTGGCGACCCGCATGGCCGCGTACGCCTCGTCCATCGCGGCGTCCAATGCCGCCGTGTACCCCGACGCGGAGTTGTCCAATCGTGACAGGATCCGCCGCTCGCGAACGACTCCGGACTTGTTCTCGACGCGGACGATGCAGACCTCGGTATGCCCGTCGGCGGTGGTGCGCGAGTCGGTGAACCAGGTGGACGGGATGAGCGAGACGTCGTACTCGGGGGGATCCTGCGCATGGGGTGGCCGCCGAGCGGATGCGAACTGAGCTGACGCGTACAGGATCCCGCCGATCACCAAGAACCCCAGGATCAGCTCAGCGATCAGGCGACCCATCGCGTCCCTCCCATCAGTCGGCGGACGAAGAGGCGTTCGCACCGGAACCTTGCCCAATCCGCGGGTCATCAACCCGGACCGCTGCCACCTGCCCACTCTGCCTGGGCGTGCACGTCGGCCGTCAGCGCCTCGAGCTGTTCGGCGACCCGCGCGGGGGCAGTGCCACCCACGGCCGACCGGGCTTGCAGAGCGCCGTGGACGGACAGGACGTCACGGACGTCCGGGGTCAACCGCTCGTCGACCGACGACAGCTGCTGATCGTCGAGGTCCGGGAGGTCGAGGTCGTGCTCTTCGCAGTAGGAGACGAACGCGCCACTGATCTCGTGCGCCTCGCGGAAGGCGACGCCCTTCCGGACGAGGTACTCCGCGACGTCGGTTGCGAGGGCGAACCCGGCGGGAGCCGCGCGTTCCAACCGCTCCACGTCGAAGCGGAGGGTGGCGATCAGGCCCGTCACGGCCGGCAGCAGGACGAGCAATTGATCGATGGTGTCGAAGGCCGGCTCCTTGTCCTCTTGCAGATCGCGGTCATACGCCAGCGGGAGCCCCTTGAGGGTGGCGAGCAGGCCGGTGAGGTTGCCGATGAAGCGTCCCGACTTGCCGCGCGCCAGCTCGGCGATGTCGGGGTTCTTCTTCTGCGGCATGATCGACGACCCGGTGGACCACGCGTCGTCCAGGCGCACCCAACCGAACTCCGTGGTCGCCCAGAGGATGACCTCCTCGCCTATCCGCGACAGGTGGACACCGAGCAGCGCGGTGACGAAGAGGAACTCCGCCACGAAATCGCGGTCGGACACGGCGTCGATCGAGTTGGCGGCCGGCCGGTCGAAGCCCAATTCGCGGGCCACGGCCTCAGGATCGAGCGGCAGCGACGAGCCGGCAAGCGCACCGGACCCGAGCGGCGAGACGGCCGCGCGCTTGTCCCAGTCGCGGATCCGGTCGACGTCGCGGGCCAGGGCGTGCACGTGGGCCAGCAGGTGATGGGCGAGCAGGACGGGCTGGGCATGTTGCAGGTGCGTCATTCCGGGCATCGCGACGTCCTGGTGTCGCTCGGCCTGTCCGATCAACGCGCTCTCGAGGTCGGCGATCGCCTGCGCGACCTTGCGGGCGTGGTCGCGCAGGTACAGGCGGAGGTCGGTGGCCACCTGGTCGTTGCGGCTGCGGCCGGCGCGCAACTTGCCGCCGAGCGCCCCGAGCCGTTCGAGCAGCCCCCGTTCGAGGGCCGTGTGGACGTCCTCGTCGGCGACGGTCGGCTGGAAGTCCCCGGTGCGCACCGCGTCGGCCAGATCGTCTAGCGCGTGCAGCATCCGGGTGGCTTCGTCCTCGGTCAGCAGACCGGCGCCGTGCAGCACCCGGGCGTGCGCCTTCGACGCGCGGAGGTCGTACTGGGCCAGCCGCCAGTCGAAGTGCACCGACAGCGACAATTTCGCCAGAGCGTCGGACGGGCCGCCCGCGAAGCGTCCGCCCCAGAGGCTGAGCCCGCCGCTGCCGTCAGTCAACGCCGGACTCGATCGCGGCGCTGTCCAGGACGGTCTCGGCGTCCCCGATCGACCCCTCGATACCTGTGTTGGCGGCGATCCGGTCGGCCCCGCCCTCGCTGAGGCCGGCGGCCTCCAGCTCTCTGAAGAGGTAGGTGCGACTGAGCTGGTTCGCCGATTTCGCGGCGTACTGCTCCAGCTTGGAGCGGGAATCGGCGATGTCGAGGTTGCGCATGGTCAACTGGCCGATCCGGTCCCCCGGGCCGAAGGCGGCATTCTCGGTCCGCTCCATGGACAGCTTGTCGGGGTGGTAGGACAGGTCCGGGCCAGAGGTGTCGAGCACGGTGTAGTCCTCGCCGCGGCGCAGCCGCAACCGCACCTCGCCGGTGACCAGCGAGGCCACCCAGCGGTTGATGGACTCGCGCAGCATCAGCGACTGCGGATCGAGCCAACGGCCTTCGTAGAGAAGCCGGCCGAGCCGACGGCCCTCGGTGTAATAGTTCGCGATGGTGTCCTCGTTGTGGATCGCGTTCAACAGCCGCTCGTAGGCGATCCAGAGCAACGCCATGCCGGGCGCCTCGTAGATGCCACGGGACTTCGCCTCGATGATCCGATTCTCGATCTGGTCCGACATGCCCAGCCCGTGCCGGCCGCCGATGGCATTCGCCTCTCCGACGAGCTCGACTGGATCGTCATAGCTGATGCCGTTGATCGCGACCGGGCGGCCGGCCGCGAATCGCAGCACCACATCCTCGGTCTCGATTGCGACCGCGGGATCCCAGAACTTCACCCCCATGATCGGTTCGACCGTCTCCATCGAGACGTCGAGGTGCTCAAGGGTCTTCGCTTCGTGGGTGGCGCCCCAGATGTTGGCGTCGGTGGAGTACGCCTTCTCCTTGCTGTCGCGGTAGGGCAGGTCCCGCTCGATGAGCCACTGACTCATCTCGGTCCGGCCACCGAGTTCGTTCACGAAGTCCGAGTCCAACCAGGGCTTGTAGATTCGCAGATCCGGATTGGCGAGCAGCCCGTACCGGTAGAACCGCTCGATGTCGTTCCCTTTGAACGTCGAGCCGTCGCCCCAGATGTGCACGTCGTCGGTGTGCATCGCCCGCACGAGGAGGGTGCCGGTGACGGCGCGTCCGAGCGGGGTGGTGTTGAAGTACGCCCGACCGCCCGAACGGATATGGAACGCCCCGCTCGCGAGGGCAGCGAACCCCTCCTCGACCAGCTCGCGGCGGCAGTCGACCGTCCGGGCCAACTCAGCGCCGTACTGCAGTGCGCGAGCCGGGACACCGGAGATGT
>JAOPVG010000316.1 GCA_025966255.1 Jatrophihabitans sp. | reverse complement strand
GATCCCGGCCGCACCTGGTTGCGGCTGGCGGCCGCGGCGCAGGTACTGGAGACGATGTTCAGCGTCGTCCAGTGGGCCGGGCTGGCCTGGGTGGCCCAGGAGGTCTTCGCCCGGCACCGGGCACCCGGCGCGCCCGCCCTGGGCACCGTGCTCGCAGGCGGCGTGCTCGCTGCTGCGGCGGCATGGGGCGGCGCCCGGTGGCAGGCCGCGGGTCGCGACCGGATCGCCACCGCCATCCGGCAGCGCATGGTCGCCGGCCTGCTGCCGTCGGCCCCGCGGCGGGGTGAACCTGATCCCGCGACCGCGGCGCTGGCGGCGGTGGAGTTGACCGATGATGTCGCCGACTACCACGCCGACACGCTTCCCCAGCGCCGGTCCGCACCGGTGGCCATGGCGCTGATCTTCGTCGTCACTGCCGCGGTGCAATGGCCGGTCGCCGTGATTCTGTTGGCCGCCAGCCTGCTCGTGCCGCTGAACCTGCGCCTGGCCGGCCTGTTCGCCAAGGAGGGCACGGACGAGCGCCTGGTCGCCAGCACCCGGCTGGCCGCGGTGGTGCTGGACAGCTTTCGGGGCCTACGCACGCTGCAGAGCATCGGCGCCGTGGAGCGCCGTCGCGTCCAACTGGCCGCCGCCGCCGCGCGCCTCAACACCACGACGATGGTTGTGGTGCGGCGCGCGTTCATTTCCGGGTCGGTGATGGAGGTCGTGATCACGTTCTCGATCGCGGCCAACGCCACCTTCATCGGGCTCTCGTTGCTGGGCTACGTCCGGGTGGATGCCGCCCCGCAGGTGACGCTCTTCAGCGGTCTGCTCACCTTGCTCCTGTGCCCGATGTACTTCGCGCCGCTGCGCGGGATGGCCGCCGCGTACCACAGCCGGGAGCGCGCCGCGGCGGCCGTGCCGACGATCATGGCACTGCTCGCCGACACCGGGCCGCAGCCGGTGGAGCGTCCACCTGCGCCAGTCGCTGGGCCGGTAACGGTCGTCCTCGACGAGGTCGGCTTCTCCTTCGGCGGATCGAGCTCGCCGGTCATCCAGGATGTCAACCTGACGATTCGGCCCGGTCAATGGACGGCGATCACCGGCGCCTCAGGCGCGGGGAAGACGACCCTGCTGTCGCTGATCGCGGGGGCGCGCGAGCCCACCACCGGTTCGGTTGAGTGGCGCACTCCGGCTGGTGAGCTGGCGCCGCAGCTCGGTGGCTGCGCCTGGATCGGGCAGCAGACCGCGATCCTGCCCGGATCCATCACCGACAACATCTGCATCGGACGACCGGCCGCCAGCCCGGCTGACATAGCGGGCGCGCTGGCCGCGGCCGGGCTGGCCGACGTCGTCGCCCGGCTGCCCGACGGGCTGGACACCCAACTGGGCGAGGGCGGCTCGGGCCTATCGACCGGCGAGGCTCGACGCATCGCCATCGCCCGGGCGTTCCTGCGCGATGCCGAACTGTGGGTGCTCGACGAACCGACCGCACACCTCGACCCGGATGCCGAGGCGCGGGTGATCGACGCGCTGCGAGCGGCCACGCCGGGCCGGACGGTCATCGTGGCCACCCACTCGGTGGCCCTCGCCGGTTGCGCCGACACGCTGCTCACCGTCGCCGATGCGAGCGTCCAGCCCGTCCGCGACGTGATCGCCGCATGACGGTGCTCACGAGTCCACGCAAGCAGTCGGGGGTCCGCACCGCGCTCGTGCTGCCCGCCGGGCTGGTCCTGGCCGTCCTGGCCGAAGCCTGTTCGCTGGGACTGCTCGGACTGTCGGGCTGGTTCATCGCCCGCTCGGCCGTGGCCGGAGCGGCTACGTACAGCACGTTCTCCTACATCAACCCCAGCGGCGGGGTGCGTGCCTTCGCCCTGGCCCGGATCGCGAGCAACTACGGCAACCGCGTCGCCCTGCACTCCGCTGCGCTGCGCCGCGTCACCGCCGCCCGGCTCAGGTTCTATGATCGCGCCGCGGCCGAACCCGGCACCGCCCGGACCTGGTCCGGACAGTCCCTGGATCGCGTCATGGCCGACGCCGACACCCGGGGCATGGCCCTCATCCAAGCCACGACCCCGTTCGTCGTCGGCGTCGCCATGACGGCCGGCGGTTGTCTCGCGATCGTGCTCGCCGGCTACCCCCTTGTGGCGGTGGTGCTCGCCGTGGCCGCCACCGGGTGTGCGGTTCTCGCAATCATCGCGACGCGCCATGCGGACGATGGCAGCGGCCCGCGCAGCGCGCTGCGCACCGAGCTCGTCACCGCCGTCGGTTGCTGGCCAGAAATGGCCTCCTTGGGCGCCGCTGACCACCTCGCGCACCGCACGCTGCGCCGCCTCGCCACCTTCGAGCGCCACCGCTTCGATCAGGCTGCGACCCAGGCCCGGACCAGAGGACTGACCCGCGCCGTCACCGCCGCCACCTTGCTGCTGGCCATCGTCGTAGCCTCACGAAGAGGCGCCGACGTGTCGACCCTGGTGTTCCTCGCTCTGCTCACCGCCGGCGTGATGACCAACGTTGAACGCCTGGTCGCCGCCGCCGAGGCACGCATCTTCGCCCGCCAGGCCAACCTTCGCCTCACCGCGACCGGTTGCGACGAGACCCGGACCCCGATGCTCTGGGCAACCCACGACCGCCGTGGTCTGACCGTGTCCCACTACGTCCTGCCCGAGACGCCCATGCGGGGCGCGCGTCGAATCGATGTCGAGATCGCGGCCGGCCACACACTCGTCGTCACCGGCGAATCCGGAAGTGGAAAGACCACACTCCTGAATGCGATCGCGGCCGCCGTACGAGCTGAAGGCACCGCGTCCGTCGCCGCGGTCCTGCCCGATGATTACGTGTTCACCGGAACGGTCGCCGACAACATCCGTCTCGCCGATCCGGCGGCAACCGACGCGGACCTCAAGGGCCTGCTCGGCGACCTGCTTCTCGGCGACCTGGAGCCGAACACCATGGTCGGCGTCGGCGGACGCGAGCTCTCCGGTGGCGAGCAGCGCCGCTTGCACATTGCCCGCGCCCTCGCCACCCAACCCGACGTACTGCTCGTCGACGAGCCGACCACCGGTCTCGACACCAACACCGCGACCCATGTGCTGACGGCGATGCGCCGTCGACTCCCTTACGCGGTGGTCGTCCTCGCCATGCACGAGCGACCGGCCGACCCACAAGCCCTTCGCCCAGCCTGGTCAACGGTGTCGCTGGACGCGTCCGCGAACGTCAACCCGCTTAGCTCCGGTGGATCCCGGACCTATGAACAGGCCAGCGTGGTCGTGACCGAGCCCCCCGCTGGTGATCGCCTCGGTGAGCTGGTTCCACCGGGATAGGACCCAGCGGAGCCGGAAAGCTCCGACGCGTTCGGGTCAGGATCTGAAAAGTGCGCTGTAGGCGTTGATCGCGGGCTGACCGCCGAGGTGCGCGTAGAGCACGTTGGAGTCGGCGCCGATGTCTCGTGTGCGGACGAGGTCGATCAGGGCGGCCATCGACTTGCCTTCGTAGACCGGGTCGATGATCACGCCTTCCAAGCTGCCGGTGAGGCGGATCGCGTCCAGCGTGGACTGGACTGGAATGCCGTAGTAGTCACCGGCCCATCCATCGAGCACGGTGATCTCGTCATCGC
>JAOPVG010000313.1 GCA_025966255.1 Jatrophihabitans sp. | reverse complement strand
GACGAGCGCCGCTCGCCGTCCTCGCTCGGCTCCTTCACCAGGACCCGGTCGTGCAGCATCTTGATGGGCAGCCGGTCGCTCATGATCGGGCTCGCTCACTACACACGTTCACGGGTGGTCAGCCTACGGGCGCAGGTAGGACGGTGGACATGGAACTGCGGGATGAGCCGGCCGGGATTCCTGGCGGCCCAGCTAACAGAGTGACAACGGCTCGGTGTCAGCCATCACAACGGCGGGTGCCGTGGCGATAGGCTGCCCCCCTCACGACCCGGGGGCACCCGCGTCGACCATTGTCAGAGCACGGCTGAAGGGGAACAAATGGCGCTCTCATTGCGCAGAACGAAGGCCCTCACGTTGTCCGTAGCGGTGGCCGCTGCGGGCACGCTCGTCGCCTGTGGTTCGGGCGCCAAGTCCAGCACCAAGAGCCTCACGATCGGCACCACCGACCAGGTCGTAGCCCTCGACCCCGCTGGTTCCTACGACAACGGGTCGCTGCTGCTCGAGGACAACATCTACCAGTTCCTCATGAACGTTCCTGCGGGCTCGAAGGCGCCGGCACTCGACGCCGCCGAGAAGTGCGCGTTCTCCACGCCGACTACGTACACCTGCACGTTGAAGAAGAACCAGAAGTTCTCCAACGGCGACACGCTGACGGCCGAGGACGTCGCGTTCTCGTTCAACCGGATCAACACGATCAACAACCCGAACGGGCCGGCCTCGCTGATCGTCAACATGGCCAAGGTCGAGGCGAAGGGCACCGACACGGTCGTGTTCACCCTGAAGAACCCCAACGACCAGACCTGGCCGTTCGTGCTCGGCACCTCCGCGGGCCCGATCGTCGACCACAAGGTGTTCCCGGCCAACAAGCTGCTCGACGACTCCAAGGTCGTCGGATCCGGCCCGTACGCGATCGACAGCTACTCGAAGAACCGGCTCGTCTCGCTCAAGGCCAACACGAACTACTCCGGCGCCAACAAGGCAAAGACCGGGGCGATCGACCTCAAGTACTACACGAAGTCGAACAACCTCAAGCTGGACGTGCAGAGCGGCAACATCGACATCGCATGGCGCAGCCTCACCCCCACCGACGTCAACAGCCTGAAGCAGGACAGCAAGGTGAAGGTGCTCACCGGCGCCGGCGGCGAGGTCCGCTACATGGTCTTCAACTACAAGACCATGCCGGGCAAGAACGACGCCCAGAAGAAGGCACTGGGGCGCGCGATCGCGTATTCCGTCAACCGCACGGATCTCGCGACGAACGTCTACAAGGGCACCTTCCAGCCGGCGTACTCGATGATTCCCCAGGGCGTCGCCGATGCCACGGAGCCGTTCAAGGGCACGTTCGGCGCCGCGCCCGACCCGGCCAAGGCCAAGGCTGCGCTCACGGCGGCCGGAGTCACCACTCCGGTGAACATCAACATCGACTACACCACCGACCACTACGGTCCGACGTCGGCCGATGAGTACAACGAGGTCAAGCGGCAGCTGGAAGCGACCAACCTGTTCAAGGTCACGCTGAACGGCACGGCCTGGACGACCTACAACGCCGAGCGGGTCAAGGACACGTACTCGATCTACCAGCTCGGTTGGTTCCCGGACTTCGTCGACGGTGACAACTTCCTCGGCCCGTTCCTGGCGGAGAACAATTTCGTCCACGCCCACTACTGCGACCCGGGCGCGAAGAACCGGCCGTGCGACACCGACGCCGTACTGCCGCTGCTGACGACGGAGGAGACCAAGACGGGCGCCGAGCGCACCGCCGCCTTCGCCCAGATCCAGAAGACCCTGGCCGACGGCACCCTGCCGCTGCTGCCGCTCTTGTCGGGTAAGCAGGTGGCGGTGACCGGCACGGGTGTCAGCGGGGTCCAGGAGACTCTCGACCCGACGTACCAGTTCCGGATGTGGCTGTTCAGCAAGAGCTGACGCAGATCCACCCGTCCGAGCACGCCAGCACGTCGGGCCTGCGCGCCATCCGTACGCGCGGGCCCGACGGCTGCCGGTGAGAGAGGCCCAGCACCCAAGTGGCCACAGCAATTAAGAGTTCTTCCGGCTCCCTGCGCACCTATCTGATCACCCGCCTGCTGCTGGTGATCCCGATGGTGTGGATCCTGGTCACGCTCGTCTTCTTCGTGATGCGGGTGATCGGGGACCCGATCGCGGCGGCCTTCGGTGGCCGGCTCTCGGCAGCGGAGATAGCCAAGCGCCGGCACAGCGCCGGGCTGGACAAGCCGTTGCTCGAGCAGTACTGGAAGTACCTCACCGGCGTGGCGCACGGCGACTTCGGCCGCTCCCTTACCGACAACCAGCGCATCAACGACGTCCTCATCGTCAACGGCGCCGCGACGCTCGAGCTGACGTTCTGGGCGCTCCTCGTCGCCTTGGTCGTGGGCGTGCCGCTCGGCCGGGTCGCCGCGCGTTACCGCGACCGTCTGCCGGACATGGGGCTGCGGCTGTTCGCGGTGCTCGCCTACGCAATACCGGTGTTCTTCCTCGGTATGCTTTTCCAACTGCTCTTCGCGGTCAAGCTCGGCTGGTTCTACTCGTCGGGCCGCGCCAGCACGGGCGTCGAGCTCGCCATCACCCAGCACGTGTCGGTGAACACGCACATCTACATCCTCAACGCGATCCTCTACGGCGACGGCGCGGCCGTGATCGACGTTCTGCGTCATACCGTGCTGCCGGCCGTGACCCTCGGGCTGTTGGTGGCCGGCGTGTTCCTGCGGCTGGTGCGGGTGAACCTCTTGCAGACGCTGCGCGCGGACTACGTCGAGGCGGCCCGGGCGCGGGGGGTGCGTGAGCGGCAAGTAGTGCGTAAGCACGCGTTCCGCAATGCGCTCATTCCGGTGGTCACCGTGATGGGTCTGCAGATCGCCGCGCTGCTCGCCGGCGCGGTGCTGACCGAGGAGACGTTCGAGTGGCCCGGCCTCGGCTACACGCTGGCCAACTACCTGTCGCATCGTGACTTCATCG
>JAOPVG010000309.1 GCA_025966255.1 Jatrophihabitans sp. | reverse complement strand
GAGATGTCCTCGCGCCAGCCGGGGAAGGTCTCGTAGATCGGGATGGCGCGGTCGAAGTCGGCCTGGTTCATGGGCAGCTCGTCGTGGCGCGTGCCGTTGACGTCGTAGGCCACGCAGACCGGCACCTCGTCGAGTCCGGTGAGCACGTCGAGCTTGGTGAGGACGAAGTCGGTGACGCCGTTGATGCGCATGGCGTAGCGCCCGATCACCGCATCGAACCAGCCGCACCGGCGCGGGCGCCCGGTGGTGGTGCCGAACTCAGCACCGTTGTTGCGCAGCAGTTCGCCCTTGTCGTCGATCAGTTCGGTGGGGAACGGGCCTTCGCCGACGCGGGTCGTGTAGGCCTTGATGACGCCGATGACGCTGCTGATGCGCATCGGTGGGATGCCGCTGCCAGTGCACGCGCCGCCCGCCGTCGCGCTCGAGGACGTGACGAACGGGTAGGTGCCGTGGTCGACGTCGAGGAGGGTGGCCTGCCCGGCCTCGAGGACGACAGTGGCGCCGCGATCGAGCATCTGCTCGAGGAGCAGGGACGTGTCGGCGACCATCGGGTGCAGCCGCTCGGCGTAGGAGGACAGCTCGCTGACCACCGCTTCGACCTCGTACCCCTTGCGGTTGTAGATCTTGATCAGTACCTGGTTCTTCAGGTTGAGCGCGCCGGTGACCTTGGCCCGCAGGACGTCTGTGTCGAATAGGTCCTGCACGCGGATGCCGATGCGCGACATCTTGTCGGCGTAGGTCGGGCCGATGCCGCGGCCGGTGGTGCCGATCTTCGAGTTGCCGAGGAAGCGCTCGGTGACCTTGTCGAGGGTGCGGTTGTACGGGGCGATGACGTGCGCCGAGCCGCTGACGACGAGTCGCGACGTGTCGACGCCGCGCGCGTCCAAACCGTCGATCTCGTCGAACAGCACGCCGAGGTCGATCACCACGCCGTTGCCGATGATCGGCACGCAGCCGGGCGTGAGGATGCCCGACGGCAACAGGTGCAGCGCGTACTTCTCGCGGGCCTCACCCTCGCCGATGACGATGGTGTGCCCGGCGTTGTTGCCGCCGTTGAACTTGACGACGGCGTCCACTCGACTGCCGAGCAGATCGGTCGCCTTGCCCTTGCCTTCGTCGCCCCATTGGGCTCCGACGAGAACGATCGCAGGCATGTCTCACCTTTTCGAGTCGGCCGGGAGAAGGGTAAACGATCGGTCCCGTCGGCCTTCCGGTGAACCGGGTGAAGCGGGATAGTGGCGAGCATGACCGGTCGCGAGCAAACCAAGATCATCCTGGACGAGTCCGAACAGCCCAGCCAGTGGTACAACCTGCTCGCCGACCTGCCGAACCCGCCACCGCCCGTCCTGCATCCCGGCACGCTCGAGCCGGTGGGCCCGGACGATCTGGCCCCGCTGTTCCCGATGGAGCTCATCGGCCAGGAGGTCACCACCGAGCGCTACATCGACATCCCCGGTGCGGTGCTGGACGTCTACCGGCTGTGGCGGCCGTCGCCACTGTTTCGCGCGCACCGGTTGGAGAAAGCGCTCGGTACCCCGGCTCGCATCTACTACAAGTACGAGGGCGTCTCGCCGGCCGGCTCGCACAAGCCCAACACCGCCGTCCCGCAGGCCTACTACAACAAGCAGGCGGGCATCCGCCGGCTGACGACGGAGACGGGCGCCGGGCAGTGGGGCACCGCGCTGGCCTTCGCGTGCGCTCAATTCGGGTTGGACTGCGAGATCTGGCAGGTGCGGGCGTCCTACGACCAGAAGCCCTACCGCAAGATCATGATCGAGACATTCGGTGGCGTCATCCACCCGTCGCCCTCGACCCTGACGGAGGCGGGCCGCAGCGTGCTCGCCGAGCATCCCGACTCACCCGGCTCCCTCGGCATCGCGATCAGCGAGGCAGTGGAGGTGGCGGCGCAGAACGCCGACACCAACTACGCGCTGGGCAGCGTGCTCAACCACGTCCTGTTGCACCAGACCGTGATCGGCCAGGAGGCGCTGCTGCAACTGGCGAAGGTGGACGAGACGCCGGACGTGATCATCGGCTGCACCGGCGGTGGCTCGAACTTCGGCGGGCTGGCCTTCCCGTTCATCCGGGAGAAGCTGGCCGGGAAGATGTCGCCGGTGATCCGGGCTGTCGAACCGGCGGCCTGCCCGTCGCTGACGCGGGGCGTGTACGCCTACGACTTCGGTGACACGGCCGGGATGACGCCGCTGATGAAGATGCACACACTCGGGCACGACTTCATTCCCGACCCGATCCACTCCGGCGGGTTGCGGTATCACGGCATGAGCCCGCTGATCAGCCACCTCGTCGAGGAGCAGATGATCGAGGCGGTTGCCAAGGTGCAGAGCGAGTGTTTCGCCGCCGGCGTGCAGTTCGCGCGGACCGAGGGCATCCTGCCCGCACCCGAGCCGACGCACGCCCTCGCCGAGACGATCGCGGAGGCGCTGCGGTGCAAGGAGTCCGGCGAGTCGAAGGTCATCCTCACCGCACTGTGCGGGCACGGTCATCTGGACCTCGCCGC
>JAOPVG010000303.1 GCA_025966255.1 Jatrophihabitans sp. | reverse complement strand
AGGCCGACATCTACGACGAGTTCATGGCCCGCTGCCTGGACCGCATCGCCGCGATCCGCCAGGGCAACCCGCTCGACACCGACACCCAGCTCGGCCCGCAGGTATCCCGACAGCAGGTCGACAAGATCGCGTCCTACGTCGAGATCGGCCGAAACGAGGGCGCGGAGGTCCTCATCGGCGGTGCGCGCGCGAAGGTGGATGAGTTCGCCGAGGGCTACTACTTCCAGCCGACCGTGCTCAAGGGCGACAACAAGATGCGGGTATTCCAGGAGGAGATCTTCGGACCCGTCCTCGCCGTGACGACCTTCACCGACGACGCCGACGCGTTGGCCATCGCCAACGACACCCTCTACGGCCTCGGCGCCGGCGTGTGGACACGCGACGGCAACCGCGCCTACAAGATGGGCCGCGGCATCAAAGCCGGACGGGTCTGGACCAACTGCTATCACCAGTACCCGGCCGGCGCGGCGTTCGGCGGCTACAAGATCTCCGGCATCGGCCGCGAGAACCACCGGATGATGCTCGATCACTACAGCCAGACGAAGAACCTGCTGGTCAGCTACAGCACCAAACCACTCGGCCTGTTCTGAGCAGTTGGTGTCCTTTCAGTCGAGACCCGAATCACCGCCACAACTACAGAGCTAAGGAGCGCGCCGTGAAGGCCGCAGTCGTCACCGATTTCCACGCACCCCTACAGATTCAAGACCTGCCGATCCCCGAGCCCGGTCCGGGCCAGGTGCTCGTCCGCATGGAGACAAGCGGGCTATGCCACACCGACATCCACGCCGCGCACGGCGACTGGCCGGTCAAGCCGACCCCGCCGTTCGTCCCCGGCCACGAAGGGATCGGCTACGTCGAAACTCTCGGCGCCGGCGTCACCACCCGCAAGGTTGGTGACCGCGTCGCGATCGCCTGGCTGGGCTACGCCTGCGGCGAATGCCGCCATTGCATCGGCGGCTGGGAGACGCTGTGTGAGAAGCAACAGAACTCCGGCTACTCCGTGAACGGCACCTTCGCCGAATACGCCGTCGCCCCGGCAGCCTTCGCCACGCTGGTGCCCGAAGCCGTCTCCTCGCGCGACGCGGCGCCGCTGTCCTGCGCGGGCGTCACCACCTACAAGGCGATCAAGGTCGCAGGCGTGGCCCCGGCCGAGACGGTCGCGATCTTCGGCATCGGCGGTCTCGGCCACCTGGCCCTGCAGTACGCCCGCATCGCCGGCGGTTTCACGATCGCCGTCGACATCGAGGACAGCAAGTTGCAGATGGCCACCGAACTCGGCGCCGATCACGTCGTCAATGCCGCGAACGTCGACCCGGTCGAGGCGATCCAGGCCCTCGGCGGCGCGGACGTGGCCGTCGCGTTGGCCGCGTCACCCGCGTCCTTCGATCAGGCCTACCGCTCGCTGCGTCGCGGCGGACGCCTGGTGTGCGTCGCCCTACCGGCTGACAACGGGGCGCTGACTCTGCCGATCTTCGACACGGTCATCAACGGCAAGACCGTCATCGGCTCGATCGTCGGTACCCGCAACGATCTGGCCGATG
The DNA here is from genome assembly GCA_025966255.1 of Jatrophihabitans sp. GTDB lineage: Bacteria > Actinomycetota > Actinomycetes > Mycobacteriales > Jatrophihabitantaceae > Jatrophihabitans. Next base: position 1,053 of record JAOPVG010000303.1, on the reverse strand, counting down.
TGTTCAACCTGCACGCCGCCGGACGCACCGAGATCGTCGCGATCGACCGCAAGCTGGACGAGGTCAACGAATCCATCGCCGATGTGCTCGCCGGGAAGGTGCCCGCCCGCGTCGTGTTCCAGTTCTGACGGTCTGACGACCGACAGCAGCTTTCGACATCCGTCAATCCCGAGGTTGCAATGAAGGCAGGAAGAGATGTGGCTGACAGCGCAAACTGCCTTGTCCCGTCGGCCCAGCCGGGGGCGACGATTGGGCGTAGGGTCCGGCTTGGTTGAGTTTCCGGCCAGCCGGATGTCAGGTCAGCCGTGAGCTGGCGTGGAGCGGTCCGCTCGCGGTCCGGCGTCCAGGGTGACCCGCAATTTTTTAGGTTCTCGATGAGATCAACTCTTGGCCGTCCCCCCGCCGGGCCTGGTGCCCGTCGAGGTCGTCATGTCTGAAGCGGGCGGCTGGTTGAGCGGACACGCCCACTTCCTGCATTGGGGCGTCGTGCAGATCTCGCTGGCGAATCTGATCGTGATCGCGCTGATGGTGCTCATCTTCGTGCTCGCGGTGCTGGTGAAGTTCCCGCACGCGAGCCCAAATGACGCCGCGCCGGAGGGCGACAACGATGTCTCGCACTGACGGGACGGTCTCGTCGAGCTGGACGGTCCGTTTACGCACCCGGCTCAGCCATACCGTGCCGGCGGGCCAACTGCTGCCGGATCGACAGCCGGCCTATGTGCAGTCCTGGATCTACGTGTTCGGAGTCGCCACTCTCGCCGCCCTGATGTACGTCATCGCGTCGGGGGTCGTGCTGTCGCTCAAGGGCGCGGCGTGGTGGCACAGCTCGTCGGCCGGTCACTTCGTCAACTCCACCCATCTGTGGAGCGTCGAACTCTTCTTCTTCTTCATGGTGATCCACTTGTGGGGGAAGTATTGGATGGCGGCGTGGCGGGGCCGGCGGGCCCGGGTCTGGATGACCGGGGCGGTCACGTTCGTGGTCGCGGTGCCGTGTGCGTTGACCGGCTACGTCTCGCAGCAGAATTTCGATGCGCAGTGGATCTCGACGCAGGC
>JAOPVG010000187.1 GCA_025966255.1 Jatrophihabitans sp. | reverse complement strand
CCGCCCGCCGCCGCCAGGCCCAACCGGAGAACCAGTGGAAACGTCGAGCAGATCGGCGCTCCAACGACGCCGTCAGGCCATCAGCCAACAACCACGATCAACTACACGCTCTCGCCAGGCTGCGTGGTGCATTCGGGCTAAGTGGCGCGGCAAACGCCGCGTCACTCAATTCGACCGGTCCGCAGCGTCCTCAGAAATGCATTCTCTGCGCTCGGCAGCTCTTGGTGCGGCCCTCTCGCCGCCGCCTCGTCCTCAGCACGCTTAGATCAGGTCCAGGAAGCCGCCGGCGCCTTGGCCGGTCTGCGGCATGAGCAGAGGAGCGCACGATGCCGACCCTCCAGGTCGAAGGCACCACCATTTCTTTCGGTGACAGCGGCGCGCCGCCCGACCGTCCCGATGCGCCGACGATCGTCTTCGGGCACGGCCTGCTCTTCAGCGGCTGGATGTTCCACGCGCAGGTCGCGGCACTGCGCGACCGGTATCGCTGCATCGCGATTGACTGGCGCGGGCAGGGCGAAACACCGGCCACGCCCGGCGGCTACGACATGGACTGCCTCACCGGCGACGCCGTGGGGCTGATCAAGGCGCTGACGCAGACGCCGGTGCACTACGTCGGGCTGTCGATGGGCGGCTTCGTCGGACAGCGCATCGCGGCGCGACACGGCGGACTCCTGCGCTCGCTCACCCTGCTCGACACCAGCCCGGATCGCGAAGAGCCGGCGGCGGCCCGGCAGGACCGGCTCCTGGCGTTCGTCTACCGACTGGTCGGGATGAAGCCGCTGGCGAGCAAGGTGGTGCCGATCATGTTCGGGCCCACCTTCCGCGCTGACCCGAAGAACCGGCCCGTCATCGACGAGTTCCTCACCCGCCTCGGCCGGTGCGAGCGGTCGGGGCTGCGCAAGGCCGTGCTGGCCGTGGCCAACCGGGAGCCGATCTACGACGAGATCGACCGCATCTCCGTGCCCACCCTCGTGATCGTCGGTGCCGACGACGTCCCCACGCCCGTCGACAAGGCGAAGCGCATCGCCGCCCGGATCCCCGGCGCGCGGCTGGAGATCGTGCCCGAGGCCGGTCACAGCAGCACCGTCGAACAGCCGGCCGCGATCAGCGCGCTGCTCGAGGAGTTCCTGGCCGGCGTCGAGGGCTGACGAAGGTCAGGGCGCCAGTAGCTCGCGGAGCAGGTGCATGGCGACAACCACCGATCGGTTGCGCACGTCGGCGCGGGATCCGGGCACCCGAATCCGGCGGGCCACCGTCTTGCCGGGACCGACCACGCACAGATGCACCAGTCCGACCGGCTTGTCCTCGGTGCCACCGCCCGGTCCGGCGACGCCGGTGATGCCGACGCCGAGGTCCGTGCCCACCCGATCCCGGGCTCCGGTGGCCATGGCCTCGGCCACCTCCGCGCTCACCGCACCGACGCGGTCGATCAGGTCCAGCGGGACGCCGACCATGTCGTGCTTGGCCTGATTGGCGTAGGTGACGAACCCGCCGAGCACATAAGCCGACGACCCCGGTCGTTCGGTCAGCCGCGCGGCCAGCAACCCGGCCGTGCACGATTCAGCGGTGGCGATGGTCAGGCCCTGGGCGAGCAGCGCGTCGGCCACGATGTCGTCAACCGTGCGCCCGTCGGCCGAGAACAACGTGTCCGGGTAAGTGGTCTGCACAACGGCAGCGAAGGCGTCGAAGGCGGTCTCGGCGGCCGGGCCGAAGCGGGTCACGATCTCCAGCTCGCCACCGCTCAGGCAGGTGGTGATCTCCAGATCGGTCAGCCGGGCGGCGTTCTCGCGAAGTGTGGCCGCCAGCTCCGACTCGGGCGTGCCCCACAGCCGGATCGTGCGCTGTCGCAACTCCGCGCGTCCGGCCAGCGCCTGTTCGACGGCCGGGTGGTCGAGCGCGGCCGGCCACATCGGCTGCAGCTCCGCGGGTGGGCCGGGCAGCACGATCACCGGCGGCCCGGTCCGTCCGTCGGCGGGCGGGACGACCAGGCCCGGCGCCGTGCCGACGGGCGGGAGCACACCGGCACCGTCCGGGACGAGCGCCTGCTTGCGCGTCGCGGCCGCAGTGGCCGCCGGTGCCAACTGCCAACCTCGGCCCGCGCTGAGCCGGGCAATGATCGTGGCGATCTGCTGCTCGAGCCCGGGGTCGAGCACCGGCGGGCGGCCCTGGAAGTCGGCGACGACCGCGGCGGTGAGGTCGTCCGCCGTCGGGCCCAGCCCGCCCGAGGTGATGATGACGTCCACGCCCGTGTCGGCGAGGAAGGCGAGAGCGGCCCGCAGATCCTGCGGCCGGTCCCCGACCACGACGATGTGCGCGACGTCCACGCCGGCGAGGCGGAGCTGTTCGGCCAGCCATGGTCCGTTGCGGTCGGCCACTCGTCCGGTGAGTACCTCGGTACCGGTGACGACGATGCCTGCCCGAGCGCTCATCTGCCGAACTCTAGGTCGAGCGCATCGAGCGTTGTCACACCCAGGTGCGAGCCTGCCCACATGAACGAGACGACGGCCGAACTCGCCGGCCTGCAGAACCTGCTCGATCTGAGCTTCGACCGCGCGTCGGCTCACCTGACGTCGATCATGGAACCCCAGCGCCGGCTCAGCGCCGAGCGCCTCGTCGCCGAGTTGCCGAGTCCCGCCGTCCTGAACATCGCGACCGTCACCGCGGGCGGCGAGCCGAGGGTCTCCGCGGTCGACGGCCACTTCTTCCACGGCCACTGGTACTTCAGTACCGCGGTCGAATCGCCCAAGGCGCGGCACCTGCGCGCGCGGCCGGCCATCAGCGCGTCATACACCCCCCGCGACGGCTTCGGCGTCTTCTGCCACGGACGCATCGAGGAGCTCACGCCCGGTCCGGAGCGCCAGATGTTCATCGACCATTTCGTCGAGACGTACGGCGAGTCGCCGGAGGACTGGGACGTCGACATCTTCTACGCCCGCATCGACGCAGTGTGGATGGTCGCGTTTGCCATGACTGCCGACGACGAGGAGAAGACGGCGAAGCTGGCCGCTGAACGGGAGGCCCGGCGCGCGGCAAGGTGACGCTGCCGAATCTGGGACAATCGATGTCGTCATGACATCCTTGCCGCTCGTGTTCGAGGCGCCGCGCCGTGGCCTGCCACCGACCCACCTCGCCGATCTCGACCCTGATGCGCGCCGCGCCGCGGTTGCCGCCCTCGGGTTGCCCGCGTTCCGCGCCGATCAGCTGGCCCGCCAGTACTTCACCCGCTTCGAGAACGATCCGGCGGCGATGACCGACCTGCCGGCGGTCATGCGCGATCAGGTCGGGGCCGCACTTCTGCCGACCCTGCTCACTGAGCTGCGGTCCACCCGGACCGACGACGGCACCACCCGAAAGACCCTGTGGCGGCTGCACGACGGCGCGCTCGTCGAGAGCGTCCTGATGCGTTACCCGGCCCACGGCGACGCCCGCGAGCGGATCACCGTCTGCATCTCCAGCCAGGCCGGCTGCGGGATGGCCTGCCCCTT
>JAOPVG010000288.1 GCA_025966255.1 Jatrophihabitans sp. | reverse complement strand
GCATCTCGCTGCGGTCGCCGGAGCGGATGCGGTCGTGCTCCGCGTAGGTCGTGATGGCGGCTTGGTCGCCGACGCGCAGTTGCAGGCTGGCCTCGCGTTCCCACTCGTTGTGGAAGCGGCGGATGTTCGTGAGCTCGGCCGCGTCGGGCCGGTCGGTGACGAGCATGTCAAAGGCGCCACCGGCCTCGATGGCCGACAACTGGGCCCAGTCGCCGACGAGTAGGACCTTGGCGTCGGCGTCACGGGCTTCGGCGACGAGGCGGTCGAGGGCGAGCGTTCCTGCCAGACCGGCTTCGTCGACGATGACGAGCTGGCCGGGGCGGATCATCCAGCGTTCGTACTCGGCGTAGGCCTCGTCCAGCTGCGCCCGTAGCTGTCGCGCGAGCAGGGTGGACGGGCTGCTGGTACGGGTGTTGATCTGATCGACGAGAGCCGTCATGCGATCGAGCCGCTGGTTCTGGCGGGCGGCTTCGTGCAGCCATTTGGCGGTGTTCTCGGTGTCGATGCCGAGGTCGTCGGCGAGCACCTCGGCTGCGGCAGCCGACGGCGCGAGACCGATCACTGATCCTGTCCCGTGCTCGTACTCCCAGGCTTGGCGCAGCGCGGCAAGCGAGGTGGTCTTGCCGGTGCCGGCGGGTCCGACGAGCACGTCGAGGCGGCGCCCGCAGGTCGCGATCGTCTGTACTGCCGCTGCTTGATCGGGGCCTAGATGGTGATCTGTCCCGGGAAGGGGCTCGGCCACGACGTCGGCCACGGCCGATGCCGATACTGCCGGGGCGTCGACGCTGCGGCCCGCGTCGAGCAGGCGGGACTCGGCGTCGAGGATCGTGCGAGTGGTGTAGATCTGCGCCCCGACTGCCACTCGATCCGGTGCGGTGAGCCGGAGCGCCGCGTCCAGCGCCGCGGCGGTCATGCGGTCGGCGACGGCGAGCCGGTCGGCTGGTGTGGCGAAACGGGCGCCGTGGAGTTGCCGGTGGACTTCGGCCAGGACGTTGGCGTGGGCGAACGTAGCTCGTTTGGCGGCGACCGTGTCGAGCGCGAGGCGGGCGGTCTGATGCAGCAGCGCGAGGTCGATGTCGTCGGCGCGCAGCGGCGGGAGGACAGTGCGTCCCCGGAGCGTGTCAGCCCAAGTGGCGGTGTCGCCATCGACGAAAGGGCGGGCTCGCTCCCTCCATTTCGCGGTCTGCCCGGCCAGCGTGTGGCGTTGCTTGTCCGGGCGGGTCTGCAGGGTGGCCTGCTGCCTTAGCCGCAGCATGTCCGTGTTGGACGGCTGGCGTGCGTGGGTGCGGGCGAAGGCCGCGATGAGGGTGGCGGTGGCGGTCTCGATGTCGGTCGAGCGGCGGGAGAACTCGGTGATCAGCTCGTCTGGCACGCCGGCGATGTCGTGCCGTGCGACGCTGCTGTGCCGGCGGGTGCGTTCGTCCCACGCGTAGCCCAGTCGCCCGGTAAGCAGGTCGTGCAGGACACCTTCGTGCAGCTCGGACAGTGCGACGACGTAGCGGTGCAGCGTCTTCGAGTCGAGCGTGCGCCACGTGCCGTCCAGGGTCTGGACCCGGTTGGCGACGACGACGTGGGTGTGCAGGTGCGGGTCACCGGCGCGGGAGTCCCAGTGGTCGAACGCCGCGGCGACGACCCCGCGGATAGGCTCCTGCACCGCGCCGGCTTTGCCGCTGCGGGAGAAGAAGACATGCGCCTCGGCGTAGGAGAGGGCGGTGCGGATCGCGTCCTGATGGGCCTGGTAGAGCACGACCTGGGTGCCGGCATCGGCGACCGCCCACACCGCGGACACCGATTTCGGCACGCTGAAGGTCAGGTCGAACCCAGCCACTGGCCGCCGGATCGTCTTCTCTCGCTCGGACTCCTCCGCCTCGATCGCTGCGACGGCGGATTCACGCTGCGCGTCGACGAGGTCGACCCGGAGTTGGGCCACCCGTAATCGGACGCGCTCCGCCTGGGACGCGGGCCAGGGCAGCGGCCGGCTGCCCAGCGCAGTGCCGGTGATCGGGTCGGCGAGCATGCCGAGCAGGTTGAACAACATCGACTCGGTGACCTCACTGCCCTCCGCCACGCCCGCCCCGTCGTGTAGACCGGACAGTCCGGCGCCGAGGAACCGGCCCGGCGGAGTGCCCGACTCGGCGTAATAGCGGGTCAGCGGAGACGACGCCGCGACCGAACCGTCGCCGCGCGCGACCGAGGACAGCAGGTACTCGTACCCCGTTCCGAGGCTCATCCGCCGGATGGAAACCGTCATAACCGATGGGGGAACCGTCGGGGGAATTCGGTGACCACGCGGGTTCTGCGCACCACAGGTGCCAGAAGCGTGAACGGATCGAGGGGTGTGGAGCTGGACCGGCGGGTGGGGCGGCGGCGGTCGGGTCCGATCGGGTGGCGTGGGCCGGGAAGGGGTCAGATCTGGTGAACGGCCGCGGTGGCTGGGTGGGCGGGAGATCCCCGACGCCTGTGCCGTCGGAGTGAGTCCGCAGAGGCCGGACTCGGCCCAGACGGAGGTGTCGTCGAATGACAACTGGATCAACGCGAGCAGCCCGTTTGCCGCGCGACTCACGCGCACGCGAGCGGATGCGGGAGGCGCAGCGGCAGGAGGCTGAGGCCCTGGCCGGCGTCTGCGTCGCACAGGACGGCTTGGCCAAGGCGCAGGCAAAGCGCGATGCCGTCATTGCCGCAGCCACCGCCGCGG
>JAOPVG010000236.1 GCA_025966255.1 Jatrophihabitans sp. | reverse complement strand
CTGCGTTGTCCCCGAGCCGCCGTTGCCGGTCCCGAAGATCACGAACGTTGCCACCCCGATCACCAGCAGCAGGGCGACAACCACGGCCGCCCAGATCAGCCCGGTGCGACGCGAGTCGTCGCCGTCGTCCTCGGGGTAGTCGGCGCGACGCAACGCGATCGGCGGAGGGGGCGTGCGGGCGATGAACTGGGTGCGCTCGGCGTCGGTCATCACCGATTCGGCGGTGACCGGCTGGTTGGCCAGGGCGCGCTGGATGTCGGCGCGCATCTCACCGGCCGACTGATAGCGGTTGAGCTGGTTCTTCGCCAGCGCCTTCATCACGATCGAGTCGATCGCCCGCGGCACCTCAGGGTTGCGGGCCGACGGGGCCACCGGGTTCTCGCGCACGTGCTGATAGGCGACGGCGACGGGCGAGTCGCCCTGAAAGGGCGGCACACCGGTGACGAGCTCGTAGAGCAGGCAGCCGGTCGAGTACACGTCGGACCGCGCGTCCACCGACTCGCCGCGCGCCTGCTCTGGGGAGAGATACTGCGCCGTGCCGATGACGTTCGCCGTCTGAGTGACGGTCGCCGAGGTGTCGGCCACGGCTCGGGCGATGCCGAAGTCCATGACCTTCACCGCGCCGGCCTGGGTGATCATCACATTGGCCGGCTTGATGTCGCGGTGGATGATGCCGTTGCGGTGACTGAAGTCGAGCGCGCTGCAGATGTCGGCCACGACCTCCATCGCGCGACGTCCCGGTAGGCGCCCTTCACTCTTGATGATGTCGCGAAGCGTGCGGCCCTCGACGAACTCCATGACAATGAACGGGATCGACGTGCCGTCGGGCGCGATGTCCTCGCCCGTGTCGTACACCGAGACGATCGATGGGTGGTTGAGCCCGGCGGCCGAGTGGGCCTCGCGGCGGAACCGGTTGAGGAACGACGGGTCACGCGCGAGATCGGCGCGCAGCACCTTGATGGCGACGTCCCGGTTGAGGCGGGTGTCGCGGCCGCGATGCACCTCGGCCATGCCCCCGTAGCCGATGAGCTCACCGAGCTCGTACCGGCTGCCGACGAGTCTCGGCTGCGTCATCCTCGATCCTCACTGCTGATGAACATTGCTCAGTTCCCTCCGATGGCCTTCAGGTAGGCCAACATGACTTTCTTGGCCACCGGCGCGGCGGCCAGTCCGCCGGTGGTCTCGCTACCGCTGACGCCGCCGTCCTCGATGATCACCGCGACGGCGATCTTCGGATCGCCCTTCTGCAGGGCGAAGCCGGTGAACCACGCGTGCGGAGGCGGCAGATTGCCGTTCTTGTCCGGCACGCCGTGATCGGCGGTCCCGGTCTTGCCCCCGACCTTGACGGTCGGGCCCAGCTCGGTGATGTTGGCCGGCCCACCGGTGCCCTCGGGGCTGGTGACGACGCCCTCCATCATCGAGATGAGGCTGGTGTCCAGAGTCGGATCGATCACCTGGCTGAGCTGCTGGGACGTGGTCTCCTTCAGCACCGACAAGTCGGGCCGGAACTCCTTGGCCACGAGGTAGGGCTTCATGAGCGTGCCGTTGTTCGCTACCGACGCGGAGATCATCGCGGCCTGCAGCGGGGTGAGCTCGACGTTGCGCTGCCCGATCGCCGTCTGGGCCAGCGTGTCCGGCTGCGCCAAATCGGTCGTGCTACCCGGCGACGACCGGCACACGCTGAGCGGGGTCGTGAATGCGACCGGGTCGCAGAAGTTGGGCGGCTGGGTGCCGGCGTAGGGCGGGTCGAGCCCGAATTTCTGGGCCTGGGCCGCGAGCGCGCTTCCGTGGATCGTGTCCACGGTGAGTTTCGAGAACGTCGTGTTGCACGACTTGGCGAGGGCGAAGGCGAGGGTCGCCGTCTTGCCGTTGTCGCAGGTCTCGCCGCTGAAGTTCTCCACGCAGGGCGCGGCGTGGTTGGCCGGGCACTTGGTCGTACGCTGCGGCTCGAGCGGCCAGTAGGAGTTGGGCGACGACAGCTGGGTGTTGGGCGTGATGGGCTTGGGCAGCGACAGTGCGGCGGCCGCGTCGATCACCTTGAACATCGAACCGGCGGGGTAGACCTGCCGGAATGCCCGGTTGAGCATCGGGTTGTTCTTGTCGGTGGTGTATTTCGTCCAAGCTTTCGAGATCGTGTTCGCGTTATGGCTGGAGAGCTGGTTCGGATCGTAGGACGGGGTCGACACCGCGGCCAGGATCGCGCCGGTCTTGGGGTCCAGAGCGACGACCGCGCCGCGGCGCCCGCCCATCGCCTTGTACGCCGCCTCCTGCGCGGCCTTGTTGATCGTGAGCTCAACGCTGCCGCCCTTGGGATCGCGGCCAGTCAGCAGGCCGGCGAGCTTGGTGCCGAACAAGCGCGAGTCGTCGCCGGTGAGCACGCTGTTCTCGGCGTCCTCGATCCCGCTGGTGCCGTAGCTGAAGGAGTAGTACCCGGTGACCGGCGCGTAGACCGGCCCTTGCGGATAGACCCGCAGATACTTCAGCTCGTCCGAGCTCTTGCGCGACTCCGCTACAGCTGTGCCACTCACGACGATCTGCCCACGCGGGTGGGAGTACTCGTTGAGCAGCACACGCTGGTTGCGACTGTCGTTGCGGTAGGCGTTGCCCTTGAACACCTGCACGTAGTTGAGGTTCACGAACAGCGCCAGGAACAGCACCGCAATCGTCACGGACACCTTGCGGATCGGCCGGTTCACGCCGCCACCACCTCTGTTTCAGCCGGGCGTTGAGGCGGGGTCGTCGCCGGGCGCCGCGCGGCGTCGGACACCCGCAGCAACAGAGCGAGAATCGCCCAGCTGCCCAGTAGCGACGACCCCCCGTAGGACAGGAAGGGCGCCGTCAGACCCGTCTCCGGCAACAGCCGGGTGACGCCCGCGATAACCACGAACAGCTGCAGCGCAATCAGGAAGGCAAGCCCGCACGCCAGCAACTTGCCGAACGAGTCGCGCACGGCCAGGCCGGCCGCGAAGCCGCGGGAGACGAAGACCCCGTACAGGGCGAGCAGGCCGACGAGTCCGAACAGCCCGATCTCCTCGCCGAATGACGAGATGATGTAGTCGGTCGTCGCCAGCGGGACGAGTTCAGGGTGGCCGTTGCCCAGCCCCGCGCCGAAGACTCCGCCGGTGCCGAGGCCGAGCAGCGACTGCTGCAACTGTCGGGCGCTGCCGTAGGGGTCCAGGTTGAACACGTGCAGCCAGAGGTCGACCCGGGCCTGGACGGTGCCGAAGATCTGGTACGCCACGTACGCGCCGCCGGCGAACAACACGCTGCCGACGATCACCCAGCTGGCCCGCTCGGTGGCCACGTAGAGCAGCACCACGAAGATGCCGAAGAACAGCAGCGACGTGCCCAGGTCGTGGCCCCGCACGAGTACCGCGATACACACCAGCCACGCTGCGAGCAGCGGCCCGAAGTCGCGGGCCCGCGGAAAGTCGATGCCCATGAATCGCCGGCCGGCGAGGGCGAGGACGTCGCGCTTCTGCACGAGGTAGGACGCGCCGAAGATCGTGAGCAGGATCTTCGCGAACTCGCCGGGTTGGATCGAGAAGCCGGCCAGGCGGATCCAGATGCGAGCGCCGTTGACCTCGCTGAAGCGGGCGGGCAGGACCGCCGGGAGCATCAGGAAGAACAGGCCGATCAGCGCCAGCGTGTAGGCGTAGCGCTGCAGCACCCGATGGTCGCGGACGATCACGATCAAGGCGATGAACAGGGAGACGCCGATCGCGGTCCACAGCACCTGGGTGGGGGCCTGCGCGCCGTCGAAGGTGTTGCCGTTCTGCTGGGCCTGCTGCTTCGAGCCGAGGTCGAGGCGATGGATCATGACGAGCCCGAGCCCGTTGAGCAGCACCACGATCGGGAGCAGCAGCGGATCGGCGTAGCGCGCGACCTTCCGGATCACCAGGTGCGTGATCACGCCGGCGACGAGCGGAACTGCCGCGTAGGTGACGAGCCGCGACGACAGCTTGCCGTCGCGGGCCGCCTCAACTGCGGCCTCGGCCGCCACGACGATGAGCACCGAGAAGATCAGCAGCACCAGCTCGGTGTTGCGCCGCGTCGGTATCCGCAGCGCCGGGTTGAGGATGTTCATGGTCCGCTCCGGCATTGTTGCCCCGGCGTAGGAGTTCCGACCTCGATGCTCGGCAACGTGACCAGCTTCGTGGTGGACGCCGCCGTCGGAGTTCTCGATCCACGAGCGACCGGCGTCGACTTCTTCGCGCTGGCCGGTGTCGACTTCTTGGCACCCGTCGGAGTCGGCGTGGTCGGCGTCGGAGTCGGAGTCGTTGGCGTCGGAGTTACGGTCGGGCAGATGGGCAGCTGCTGCCCGCGCAGGTTCTCGATGATCTTCTCGGCGTCGCGCTCGCTGCGGGCCGTGATGCCGTCGGTCACCTGGGAGCGCACCGACGGGTTGAGATCGGCGACCATCAGGTCCGAGTTCTTGTACACATTGAAGAACTTGAGCGGGCCGAATTCGGTGTTCACGCCTTGAAAGATCGCCACCTCGGCGCCGTCGCGGCCGACGAAGTACTGGCTCTGCGTCCACGCGTAGGCGCCGCCCAGGGCGACGACCAGCACGGCGAGCACACCGACGATCAACAGCCAGGGCCGCCACGACCAGGTGCGGCGGTGCGGGGTGGGCTCGGTGCGTTCGGGCGCCTTGGGCCGCGACATCAGCGCGGCGCGACCGGCCGCGCTGTCCGAGCCCGGCACGTCAGCGGCGGCCGGGTCGACGAACGCGCCGGCGATCACCGGGACGTCATCGATTCGGTCACCGACGCGGGCGTTGATGACGTCCGCGACGATCACGGTGACGTTGTCGGGGCCGCCGCCGCGCAGTGCGAGCTCCACCAGCCGGTCGGCGGATTCCTGCGGATCCGGAATGCGCAGGGTGTCGAGGATCGTGTCGGTGGACACGACGTCGGACAGCCCGTCCGAGCACAGCAGATAGCGATCGCCGTGCCGAGCTTCGCGGATCGACACGTCGGGTTCGACGTCGGTGCCGAGCAGGGCCCGCAGGATCACCGACTTGCGCGGGTGGTCCTTCGCCTCGTCGGGCGTGAGCTTGCCGGAGTCGACGAGGTACTGGACGTAGGTGTCGTCGTGGGTGATCTGGGCCAGCAGGTTGTTGCGCAGCAGGTAGGCCCGGGAATCGCCGACGTGCACGAGCCCGACCTGCGATCCGACGAAACGAAGAGCGGTGAGCGTGGTGCCCATGCCCTCGAGTTCCTTGCGTTGCCTCACCGCCTCGGCGATGCCGTGATTGGCCTCGGCGACGGCGTCGCGCAGCGCCCCCATGAGGTCGCCGATGCGGCGGTCTTCGTCGAGCGGCTCCATGGTGCCGATGACGATCTTGCTGGCGACCTCGCCCGCCGCGTGGCCGCCCATGCCGTCGGCGATTGCGAGCAGCCGAGGACCCGCATATACGGAGTCCTCGTTATTGCTGCGAACCAGGCCCAGGTCGGAACGCACTGCATAGCGTAGGAACAGAGCCACTAACTCACCGCTCCGCAGAGGTCGGTCATCGCAGCTCCAGCGCGGTCTTGCCGATGCGCAGCGGGACGCCGAGTTCCATCGGCACCGGACCGTCGAGCTTGCGCTGACCCAGGTAGGTGCCGTTCGTCGAGCCGAGGTCCTCGACGACCCACAGGCCGTCCTGCAGGCTGATCCGGGCGTGCCGCGTGCTCGCGTAGTCGTCCTCGAGCACGAGTGTCGAGTCGTTCGCCCGCCCGATCAGGACGGGGGCGCCGGTGAGTCCGATGCGGGTACCCGTCAGGCCGCCCTCGGTGACGAGTAGGTGCGTGGGCGTGCCCGGCGCAGGACGAGCCTGCGGGAAGGCGTCGCTGTTCTTGCCCCGCCGACGAGCGGGCGGGGGCGTGGCGACGCGCGGCTGGCCGCTGGTGCGCAGGTCGGTCCGGATCACTCGCATGGTGGCCAGCACGAACAGCCAGAGGAGAGCGAGGAATCCGAACCGCATCAACTGCAGTGCAAGGGCCGAGTTCACGCGTCGGCTCCCGGGCTGGGCCGGCGTGGATTCACTGCCGCTCCTGGTGGAACACGATGCGTGTGTGGCCCACCCTGATGACGTCGCCGTGGCGCAGCATCTGGCTGCTGATCTCGTGTCCGTTGACGGTCGTGCCGTTCGTCGAACCGAGGTCGTAGGCGGTGGCGAAGTTGCCGTCGTACTGGATGTCGACGTGGCGGCGCGAGATGCCCTGATCCAGCAGTTGGAGGTCGGCGTCGGTTCCGCGGCCGATCACGTTGCTGCCGTTGCGTAGATCGAAGCGCTCGTTTGTCTGGTCGACGATGAGCATCGCCGCCGAGGTTCGCTGCTGGGGCGGGGGCGGCGCGGGAAAGCCGGGGGAGTCGCCGTACTGCCCGCCCGGGGCGGCGCCGGGGTGCTGGTAGGGAGGTTGGGGCCGCGGTACCGGGGGCGCCATCGGGGCCTGCATCGGTGGCGCGCCCATGCCGGCGCTGACCGACTGCTGGTAGCCGCCGTTCGACGGCTGCTGCGGCGGCGGCGCAGGGTATGCGGGGTAGTCGTCCGGCGGCAGGCCGCCGCCCACGATCGGCAGGGACAGCGAGTCGTGGGGACGGCGGCGCGGCGCGGCGCCGGGTTCCATCCGCGACGCGACACCGAAAACGCCGGTGTGCAGTTGATCATCGCGGGCAAGATACACCTCGATGTCGCCGATCGTGTCCCACCGGTTCTCGTCCAGGTATTCCTGCACGAGTTCGGCGAGGGAGTTCGTGAGCTGGCTCTCCCAGGGGATCAGCCGCTCGTGATCGGACGTGGCGAGGGTGACGCGATAGCGGTTCGGTGAGAGCACCTGCCCGTTACCCATCACGTTGCGCTTGTCGGCGGCCTCGCGCTGTAGGGCAGTGCCGATCTCGACCGGCTCGACCTGGCCTTTGAAGACGCGGGCGAACGCGCCGCCGACGAGGCCCTCGAGGCGGCGTTCAAACCGCTGGGCCAAGCTCACGGCGTTCCTCCTCCTGTAGGTCGATGCTTCGGGCGCGGGCAACTGCGCGCCTGTCGACGCGGTCCAGGGAGTCTATCGGGCGGCCCTGTGGGAGGCCGATTTCCGCCCCCTACCGCGTGCTACCGTTGCGGCTGCCAATCAGGCGTTCCTTAGGGTGCGCGCCGGGCAAGTGGCGGAATGGCAGACGCGCACGGTTCAGGTCCGTGTGTCCGAAAGGACGTGGGGGTTCAACTCCCCCCTTGCCCACCAAAGATAGCCCGCAGGAATCCGCCCGGATGGCGCGCTGCGTACTCGTTCGGACGAGCGGACCGGCGCGCGCTGGGGTAGTACATGAACCGTGGACATCTTCAAGACGGCATCCCAGGCAGTCGAGCGGGCCAGTATGGAGGCGCGCTTCGCCGCGATCCTGCTGCAGGCGCGGGGCGCAGGCGTGGCCCTGACGCCACCGCACAAGCTGCTCGTCACCCTGCGCGATCTCGAGGCCTACGGTCCCGTGGGCGCGGCGATCGCGCTCTCGGCCGCCAGCTACGGCGATCACCCGGCGATCATCGACGAGCTCGGGGAGGTCACCTTCACCGAGATCGACGAGCGCAGCAATGCGCTCGCCAACGCCCTGCGCGAGAAGGGACTCAAGGCGAACGACGGCCTCGGTGTGCTGGCCCGCAACCACCGCGGGTTGTTCGAGGCGATCCTCGCCGGCGCCAAGCTCGGTGCCCGCACACTGTTGCTCAACACCGACTTCGCCGGCCCGCAGCTCGCCGACGTGTGCAAGCGCGAGGACGTCACCGCGCTCATCCACGACGAGGAGTTCACCAAGGTCGCAGACTCCGTCGAGCCATCGAGCGGCAAGTATGTCGCCTGGGTCGACGGTGAGCACAAGGAGACGAGCATCGAGGGGCTGATCGAGTCGGCCAGCACGTCCCGGCCGCCGCGGCCGAAGTCCAAGCAGCGCATCGTCTTGTTGACGAGCGGCACCACGGGCACGCCGAAGGGCGCGGCCCGCGACATGGCGCTCTCACTCGCGCTGCCCGGCGGCTACCTGTCGAAGATCCCGCTGCGGTCCGGACGCAAGATCGTTCTCGCCGCGCCGGGCTTCCACGCGTGGGGGCTGCTCAGCTCCATGCTCTCCCTCGGCCTGGGCAACACGATCGTCACCGCCCGGAAGACCGACGCGAAGTTCACGCTCAACGCGCTGGAGGAACACCAGGCCGATGCGCTGATCACGGTGCCGGTACTGCTGTCGCGCCTGATGGAGCTCGAGGACGAGATCGGCCACCGGTACCTCGACTCGCTGCGCGTCATCGCGCTGTCCGGGTCGGCGCTGTCGCCGGAGCTCGCCACTCGCACGATGGATCTGCTCGGTGACATCGTCTACAACCTCTACGGCTCGACCGAGGTCGCGTACGCCACGATCGCCACCCCGGCCGATATGCGCAGCGCGCCCGGCACCGTCGGCCGGCCGCCCACCGGTACGACGATCAAGCTGCTGGACGAGAACGGCAAGGAGGTCGGCGAGGGCGAGTCGGGCCGCATCTTCGTCGGCAGCTCAATGCAGTTCGAGGGTTACACCGGTGGCGGCAACAAGGAGGTCGTCGCCGGTCTTATGTCCACCGGCGACGTCGGGCACTTCGACGACGCCGGCCGCTTGTTCGTCGACGGCCGCGACGACGACATGATCGTCTCCGGCGGCGAGAACGTCTTCCCGGCCGAGGTCGAGGAACTGCTGGCCAGTCATGAGGCGGTGACGGAGGCGGCCGTGGTTGGTGTCGACGACGAGAAGTACGGCAAGCGCCTGCGCGCCTACATCGTGCTGAACGACGGCGCTTCGTTGGACGAGGACGGCGTCAAGGCATACGTGAAGGAGAACTTGGCCCGCTACAAGGTGCCCCGCGACGTCACGTTCATCGACGAGCTCCCGCGCAACCCGGCCGGCAAAGTCATGAAGCGCAAGCTCCCCGATTTCGAGGGAGACGACTGACCATCCGCCCAGCGTGAAGGCCCCCGAACGCAGCGAGCGGGTCCGATCGAGTGCCGGGTCCGGCGGATAGGGTCAGTCGACCCCCAACGCCTTGAGGATGTCGGCGGTTACTGCGTCTTCGTGCTGGTCGGCGTTGATGACGTGCAAAAGGCCGCGGTCGCGGTAGTAGTCGACGAGCGGGCTGGTCGCCTCGTCGAACACGTGCAGCCGGTTCTTCACCGTCTCCGGGTTGTCGTCGGAGCGTCCCTCGACCTCGGCCCGGGACAAGATGCGGCGCGTCAGTTCCTCGCGCGGCGCGTCGAGGTAGATGACGGCATCCGGGGTCGCGCCAGCAGTGTCGGCCAGTTTTCGGGCCTCGACGGCCTGCTCGACCGAACGCGGGAAGCCGTCGAGCAGGTAACCGTTGGCGTCGGCGGCCTCGAGCACATGGGGCATGAGCAGGC
>JAOPVG010000198.1 GCA_025966255.1 Jatrophihabitans sp. | reverse complement strand
TGCCGCCGGTCTGGCGCGAGCGGGACTCGTGCATCCGATAGAACCGGTCGAAGACGCGCTCGCGCTCGGCCTCCGGCACGCCGCGCCCGTCGTCCACGACGGTGAGCACGACCACCGCGGGGCCGGCCCGCTTCCCTGGCTTCAGTGACACGACCACCTCGCTGCTGGCGTGGCGGACGGCGTTGTCGATCAGGTTGATCGCCACCCGCCGCAAGGCGTCGGGGTCGCCGTCGACAACCGCCGGTTCAGTGGTGGCCCGCACCGTGATTTCGGCCTGGCTGTAACCGGTGACGACCGTCTCCACCAGTTCGTCGAGCGCTACCGGTTCCCGGCGGGTGAGGCTGCCGGCCTCGTCGAGACGGGCGAGCGAGAGCAGGTCCTCGACGAGTCGATCGAGGCGATCGACGTCGACCAATACGTCGTCGATCAGACCCGACCAGTCGGCCTCGGGGCCGAGCCGCTGCCCCACCTCGAGCTGCACCCGCACCGACGCGAGTGGCGAACGCAGTTCATGCGCCGCATCGCCCACGAATGTGCGTTGCCTACTGGTCGCCGAGTCGATGCGGTCGAGCATGGCGTTGAGCGTTACGGCGAGGCGGTAGATCTCGTCGTGCGCGGGAGGTACCGGCAGCCGCTGCTCGGCCAGCCCGGCGGCGGTGATGTCGGCGGCGCCGTGCCGCAGTGCGGCCACCGGGCGCAGCGTGAGCGCGACGACGAAGTAGGTGGCCGTCGCCATCAACAGCACGGCCAGCGGCCCGCCGATCAGCGCGGCCCGGGTGAGGAGGCGCAGGCTGTCATCCACGCGGCTCACGTCGGTGAAGACGATGACCGTGCGGTCGCCGACATTGCGGCCCAGCACCCGCAGCCGGGCCGAGGATGTCGTGCTGTCGATCTCGATCCGGGCGCCGGCGCGCACCTGCGCGAGCTGAGCCGGGGTGAGCAGCGGGGCCGTCCGGTCGGCCCCGGGCGAGGCGGTGAGCGGACGATCGTTCTTGTCGACCACCTGCACCGCAGTGATGCCGCCGGTGGTGGGCAGCACCGCGGGCGGCACGCGGTCGCCGGCCACCTGCTTGGCGATGTCATTGGCGGTCTTGGTCGCCGACTGGTCGAGAACCCGGGTCAAGGCGTAGCGCTGGAGGACGAGCAGCAGCACGGCACCGGTGATCACGGCGATGGAGAACAGCGCGGTGGACAGCAGGGTCAGCCGGGCCCGCAGCGACTGCTTGGCCCACCATTGCCGCGGCAGCCCGAGCGCGCGCCTAAGCAGCCGCCCGAGCCGCCGCACCGATCAGCCTTCAGAGGTCAGGCGATAACCGGCGCCGCGCACGGTCTGCAGGCTCTGCCGCTCGAAGGGCACGTCGATCTTGCGGCGCAGGTAGCCGACATACACCTCGACGACGTTCGCGTCGCCGTCGTAGTTCGCGTCCCACACGTGATGCAGGATGTCGGCCTTGCTCACCGCGTCGCCGGCGCGGCGCATGAGGAACTCCAGCAGCGAGAACTCCCGTGGGGTGAGCTCGACGGTGGCTTCACCGCGGCGCACCGTGTGGGCCGCCGGGTCGAGCACCAGGTCGTCGACCGTCAATGAGGCCGGACGGGGAGTCACGCCGCGCCGGAGCAGGGCCCGGATGCGGGCCAGCAGCACAACGAAGGAGAACGGCTTGGTCAGGTAGTCGTCGGCACCGAGGTCAAGGGCATCGGCTTCGTCGTACTCGCCGTCCTTCGCGGTGAGCATCAGGATCGGCACCCAGTTCTCGGCCGCCCGCAGTTGCTCGATGATGCGGTACCCGGACAGTTCGGGCAGCATGATGTCGAGGATGACGGCGTCGTAGGTGGTCTCCTGTGCCAGGTGTAGCCCGTCTGGGCCGGTATGGGCGAGATCGACGGTAAAGCCCTCGGCGCCGAGGCCGCGCTGCAATGCCGAAGCCAGCCGGACCTCGTCCTCGACGATCAGCAACCGCACCGGCATCTCCTTAGCTCAGGGCCGCTCCCGGCCGCCTCCCGGGCCGCTGCCGACCATGGTGTGAATCGTTGTCAGACTGCCAGTGTGGACCAATCGGGGCGCGCGCATAGCTCAGCCCGATCACAGTGGCGGCAACGCACCCTGGGACCAGTGAACCCACCAGCCATTGTGAAGCGCCATCGCGCGCTGCGCTGGCTGGCCCCGGTTGCCGTTCTGGGTGTCGGATCATTCGCTGCCACTGGCCTGTTCACGGTGACGACCACCTCGGCATCATTGCCCTCCACCACGCCCGCCGCGCTGATCGCCGCCGTCCAGTCGCCGAAGACGTCCGGCTTCTCCGGGACGGTTGTGTCGCACCTCTCGCTGGGACTGCCCGAGCTGCCCGCCATCGGCAACGTCGGCGGAGGCACATCGATGACGTCGTTGTTGGCCGGATCGCACACCTTGCAGGTCTGGTACGGCGGTGTCGACAAGCAGCGGGTCGCCTTGCTCGGCGCCACAGACGAGATCGACCTCTTCCGCACCGGCCGCCACCTCTGGCAGTGGAGCAGCGCTGACCGCGTGGCCGTACACACCATGTTGCCCAAGGTCGAGCAGCGCACGACCGCGACGCCCACGCCGATGCCGAGCAACGCGCTCTCGCTCACGCCGTCCGGGCTCGCGCAGAGTGCCTTGGCATCGTTGGATCCGTCCACGCAGGTCGACATCAACAAGGATGAGGACGTCGCTGACCGCTCCGCGTACGAGTTGGTCCTCACGCCGCGGACGACCGCGAGCCGGGTGGGCTCGGTCCACATCTCCGTCGACGGCAAGACCAAGATCCCGCTCGGGGTGCAGGTGTACGCCCGCGGGGCCAGTAGCGCCGCCGTCGACGTCGAGTTCACCAGCATCCGGTTCGCCCAGCCCTCCGACACCTATTTCCAGTTCTCCCCGCCGTCGGACGCGATCGTGCATCAGGCGACCCCGCAGCTGCCTGCGCTCTCCACCTTCAGCACGACGCCGTCGCGGGCGCTTGCCGACCGTGGTGTCAGCGTGACCGGCTCGGGCTGGTCGACCGTCGTCGGCTATCGCGCCGGCTCGGACGTCAAGCTCAGCGGCGCGTTCGCGCGCGCGCTCACCCCGGTGTCCGGCTCGTGGGGCAAGGGCCGGTTGCTCGAGTCGAGCCTGGTCTGCGCGCTCGTCACCGACGATGGCCGCGTCTACACCGGCGCCGTCGACCCCGAAGCCCTCTACGCGGCCGCAGGCACGAAGTAAGCGCTCGCGTGAGCGAGCGCAGCGAG
>JAOPVG010000149.1 GCA_025966255.1 Jatrophihabitans sp. | reverse complement strand
GCGTCTACG
This sequence comes from Jatrophihabitans sp., assembly GCA_025966255.1. Lineage (GTDB taxonomy): Bacteria > Actinomycetota > Actinomycetes > Mycobacteriales > Jatrophihabitantaceae > Jatrophihabitans. The sequence goes on along the minus strand of JAOPVG010000149.1, from coordinate 4,746 downwards.
AACTGCTCTGGCGCAGCGAGGTGCCCGACGCCGTCGCGATCGACGAAGCGGTCGAGCTCGCGAAATCACTCTCGACCGACGAGTCGCCCCGCTTCGTCAACGGCGTCCTGGCCAAGGTGCTACGGGAGCACCCCAAAGTCAGCTGAGGATTCGGTTTGCACCTGCCCGCGTCGCTATCTCGTCGGAATCGCGCACGTTAGCGACGCCTGTGGGTGCAAACCGGCGTGGCCGGCGACCACGAACGCACTACAGCGGGCTAACTAACAGGGGTGGACGGGCCTACGGCTCGCTGTCGACGATGACGGACTCGGGGGCGAGTACTTGCCAGCGGACGAGACGTTCGGTGAGGGCCTCGATGGTGGCGTCGTACATCAGCGCGAGGGTGCGGAGATCCTCGTGGCGCACCGGCAGCGTGCGGGCCCCGACGTCGCCGCGCTGCCGCTGGATCGAGGACACGAAGCGACGCAGGATGTCGGCGTGCGCGTCGGTCAGCGCGCTGACCTTGTCGAGGTTCAGGACGATGCGCGAGAGCGGCGTCGAGGTCGGACCGCCCGCGAACGGGCTGTCGTCGGGCGGGAGCAGGTCACTGACCGCAACGCCGTAGAAGTCGGCGAGTTCGGACAGTCGCTGCACCGAGACGGCGCGGTCACCGCGCTCGTACGAGCCGACGACCACGGCCTTCCATTTGCCGCTCGACTTGCGCTCTACCCCGTGCAGGGAGAGGTGTTGTTGCATGCGGATGGCGCGCAGCCTGGCGCCCAAGGCTTTGGCGTAGCCCTCGTTAGCGACTGCGTCGTCGTCGACTGATCTGCCTGTCATGAAATCCCCGTTGTCCGACCAGTTACAGGCTATCCGCCTATGACCGGAGTTAGTGGACCGTAACTTTGTCCAATACAACCTGTCAAAACCGGAAACTATGCGTTACGTCAACACCCTCTCCTAGCGGGTGCTCGCCTCCGGCCCGGCAACCCACCCGCTGCTAGTCTGTCAAAGAACCACTCCTTTAAGGGCCCGTCCCGTGAGGCGGACAAGGAGGTGCCGTGCCAGGCCGTGTCCGTATGCCGTCCGAAGCGACCGCTGCCGACGCCGATTCCGGCATTTCCGGCACCTCGCGGCCGGCATCAGTCGTCCTGTCCGACGCTGACGTCGCGCGGGTTACCGACCGGATCGCCCACCAGATCATCGAAAACGTCGCGAAGAACGATTTCGACGCCGTTCTGCTCGGCATACCTACCCGGGGCGTGCCGCTCGCGCATCGGCTGGCCGACCGGATCGCGGTGTTTGCGGGCGTATCGCTCCCGGTGGGCTCCCTCGACATCACCCTTTATCGCGACGACCTGCGCCTGCGGGGGGTCCGGCCCCTCGGTGCGACCGCCGAGCCCGAGGGCGGCATCGACGGGCGCACCGTGATCCTGGTCGACGACGTGCTGTTCTCCGGCCGCTCGGCCCGGGCCGCCCTCGACGCCCTCATCGAACTCGGCCGGCCGCGGGCCGTGCAGCTGGCCGTTCTCGTCGACCGCGGTCACCGGGAACTGCCCATCCGGGCCGACTACGTCGGGAAGAACCTGCCTACGTCGCCCAGCCAGACCGTCCGGGTCCTGCTGGCCGAGGTCGACGGGCGGGACGCTGTGCTCGTGGAGGGCTCATGAAGCACCTGCTGTCAGCCGGCGACCTCAGTCGGGACGAAGCGCTCGCGATCCTCGACACGGCCGAACGCATGCACGCGGTGCAGACCCGCGAGGTGAAGAAGCTGCCGCCGCTGCGGGGCCGCACCATCGTCAACCTGTTCTTCGAGGACTCCACCCGCACCCGTTCCTCGTTCGAGATCGCGGGTAAGTGGCTGTCCGCGGACGTCATCAATGTCAGCGCCGAGGGGTCGAGTGTCAGCAAGGGCGAGAGCCTGCGCGACACCGTGCTGACCGTCGCGGCGATGGGCGTCGATGCGCTCGTCGTGCGCCACAACGCGTCCGGCGCGGTTGCCCGCATCGCCGGCTGGGTCGACTGCCACGTCATCAACGCCGGCGACGGCACCCATGAGCACCCCACTCAGGCCCTGCTCGACGCGTACACCCTGCGCAGCCGCCTCGGCGACCTCACCGATCGGCACGTCGCCATCGTCGGCGACATCACGCACAGCCGGGTGGCCCGCTCGAACGTCCTGCTGCTCGCCACCCTCGGCGCGCGGGTCACGCTGGTGGCACCGCCGACGCTCATGCCGTCCGGCGTGCACAGCTGGCCGTGCGACGTCAGCTGGGACCTCGACGACGTCCTGTCGGGCAAGGCGTCCGGCGACGTCGACGCCGTCATGATGCTGCGGGTGCAGCGCGAACGGATGAGCGGCGGGTATTTCCCGACCGAACGTGAGTACGCGATCAGCTACGGCCTCTCACCCGAGCGGCTCGACCTGCTCGGTGCGGACGCGCCGGTGCTGCACCCCGGGCCGATGAACCGCGGTCTCGAAATCTCCTCCGTGGCCGCCGACAGCGCCCGATCGATGGTGCTCGAGCAGGTCCAGGCCGGGGTGTCGGTCCGCATGGCGGTCCTGTACCGGCTGCTCTCCGGCGCCGACGAGGTGACGGTATGACGACGGTGATCCGCGGCGCGGCTTTGCTCGGCGCCAAGCCCACCGACGTCCTCATCGACGACGGCGTGATCGTGTCGATGGGCCGCGGGCTCACCGGTGACCGTGACATCGACGCCGCCGGCCTGGTGCTGCTGCCCGGCTTCGTCGACCTGCACACACATCTGCGTGAGCCCGGTCGCGAGGACGCCGAGACGATCGCCACCGGTTCGGCCGCCGCGGCGCTGGGCGGCTTCACCGCCGTCCACGCCATGGCTAACACCACGCCGGTCGCGGACTCGGCCGAGATCGTCGAGCAGGTCGCCCGGCGCGGCGCCCAGGTCGGGCTCGTCGACGTCCGTCCGGTCGGCGCCGTGTCCAAGGGACTCGACGGTGAGACGCTCGCCGAGATCGGCAACATGGCCCGCTCCGCCGCCGCTGTCCGCGTATTCAGCGACGACGGCCGGTGCGTGCACGACTCCCGGCTGATGCGCCGCGCGCTCGAGTACGTCAAACCGTTCGGCGGCGTCATCGCGCAGCACGCGCAGGATCCCCGCCTGGCCGACCACGCTGCCTGCGCGCACGAAGGCGAACTGTCCGGACGCCTCGGTCTGGCCGGGTGGCCGGCGGTGGCGGAGGAGTCGATCATCGCCCGCGACGTGATGCTGGCCGAGCACACCGGATCGCGGCTGCACGTCTGCCACGTCTCGACGGCCGGCTCGGTCGAGGTGATCCGCTGGGCCAAGGCGCGGGGGATCGCGGTGACGGCCGAGGTCACCCCGCACCACCTGCTGCTCACGTGCGACGTGCTCAGCGGCTACGACCCCGTCTACAAGGTGAACCCACCGCTGCGTCCGGCCGCGGACGTCGAGGCGCTGCGCGCCGGCCTCGCCGACGGCACGATCGATGCCGTCGCCACCGACCACGCCCCGCACGCCGCCCACGACAAGGACCACGCGTTCGGCGACGCCGCGTTCGGCATGGTCGGGCTGGAGACCGCGCTCGGTGTCGTGGCCGAGACGATGGTCGGCACCGGTCTGCTCGACTGGGCGGGGGTGGCCGACCGCATGTCCACTCGACCGGCAGCGATCGGCCGGGTCGCCGGGCAGGGCGCGGCGCTCGAGGTCGGCGCGCCGGCCAACCTCACGCTCGTCGACCCCGCGGCGGCGTGGACGGTTGTCCCCGCCGGGCTCGCGTCCAAGGGCCGCAATACACCGTTCGCCGGACGCTCGCTGCCGGCCACCGTGGTGGCGACCCTGCTGCGCGGCCACGTCACGGTGCTCGACGGTGCCCTGGCCGAAGCGGCGGTGCCGGTATGAGCCCGGTCAACCTGTTGAGTGACGGATCGGCAAGATCAGAGACGGCAATTGCGGCGTCTCTGATCATGGAAAGTCGTCACTCGACGCGGAACGGGAGTGCGCAGTGAGCAGTACGGCGATTCTGGTGCTCGAGGACGGCCGGACGTTCACCGGCGAGCCCTACGGCGCCGCCGGCGAGACGTTCGGTGAGGCCGTGTTCGCCACCGGCATGACCGGCTACCAGGAGACGCTCACCGACCCCTCCTACCACCGGCAAATAGTCGTGCAGACGGCGCCGCACATCGGCAACACCGGCGTCAACGACGAGGACGCGGAATCGCGGCGTATCTGGGTCGCGGGCTATGTGGTGCGCGATCCGGCGCGCCGCCCGTCCAACTGGCGTTCGCAGCGCTCCCTCGACGACGAGCTGACCGCCCAGGGGATCGTCGGGATCAGCGGCATCGACACCCGCGCACTGACCCGCCACCTCCGCGAGCGCGGCGCGATGCGCTGCGGCGTGTCCAGCACCGACACCGATCCGAACAGCCTGCTGCAGAAGGTGCTCGCGTCGCCGCTGATGGTGGGGGCCGACCTGTCGGCCGAAGTCACCACGGGCCGGCCCTACCGCGTCGACGCGATCGGGGAGCACCGCTTCACCGTGGCCGCGCTGGACTACGGCATCAAGTCCATGACGCCGCACCGCATGGCCGAGCGCGGCATCACCTCGCATGTGCTGCCCTCGACCGCGTCGGCCGACGACGTCATCGCCAGCGGCGCCGACGCCGTCTTCCTCGCCAACGGCCCAGGTGACCCGGCCACCGCCGACGCCGCCGTCGAGACCGTGCGCGAGCTGCTAGGCCGCGGCGTCCCGATCTTCGGGATCTGCTT
>JAOPVG010000107.1 GCA_025966255.1 Jatrophihabitans sp. | reverse complement strand
ACCGACCCTGACCCGGTCAGGCTTGCCGGCCGCCGTGTTCTTGGGCCTCAGAGGGTCGAGTCGGGGGGCTCAGAGCCGTTCGATGATGGTGACGTTGGCCTGGCCACCGCCCTCGCACATCGTCTGGAGGCCGTAGCGGCCCCCACTGCGCTCGAGTTCGGCGAGCAGGGTGGCCATGAGCTTCGTCCCGGTCGCGCCGATGGGATGGCCGAGCGCGATCGCTCCCCCGTTGACGTTCACCTTCGCCAGATCCGCGCCCGTTTCCTTGACCCACGCCAGCACGACCGACGCGAAGGCTTCGTTGATCTCGACGAGGTCGATGTCGTCGAGCGTCATACCGGCCTTGCTCAGCGCGTGCTTCGTCGCGCGGATCGGCGCCGTGAGCATGTACACCGGGTCATCGCCGCGCACCGACAGATGGTGGATCCGCGCGCGCGGTGTCAGTCCGTACCGCTGCACCGCCGCCTCAGACGCCACCAACACCGCGCTGGCCGCATCGGAGATCTGCGACGCCAGCGCCGCGGTGATGCGGCCACCATCACGCAGCGGCTTGAGCTCGGCCATCTTCTCCAGGCTGGTGTCGGCGCGCGGACCCTCGTCGGTCGTCATCTCGCCGAAGGGGACGATCTCGCGTTCGAAGCGCATCTCGTCGATCGCCGCGAGGGCGCGGCGGTGACTCTCGAGCGCGAACGACTCCATCTCGGCGCGGCTGATGTCCCACCGCTCGGCGATCATGTCGGCCGCGCGGAACTGCGAAACCTCCTGGTCGCCGTAGCGCTTCTCCCACCCGACCGATCCGGCGAAGGGGCTGTCGAAGCCGAACTGCGGGCCGACCATCATCGCCGACGCGATCGGGATCGCGCTCATATTCTGCACGCCGCCGGCGACGAGCAGGTCGGCGGTGCCGCTCATGACCGCCTGCGCGGCGAAGTGCACCGCCTGCTGGCTCGATCCGCACTGGCGGTCGATCGTCACGCCCGGTACCTCGTCGGAGTAGCCGGCGGCCAGCCAACTCGTCCGGGCGATGTCGCCGGCCTGCGGGCCGAGAGTGTCGACGCAGCCGAAGATCACGTCGTCGACGGCGTCCGGGTCGGCGCTGGGGTTGCGGTCGAACAGGGCATTGATCACGTGCGCGCCGAGATCGGCGGGATGCACCTGCGACAGCGCACCCTTGCGGCGACCGACCGGCGTCCGGACCGCGTCGACGAGATAGGCCTCGACCATGACGGGTGCTCCTAGGTTCGCTTGACCGGACGGCGACGGGTGGAGATGCCGTCGAGGACGATGGACAGGTACTGCTGGGCGACGACGTCCACGCCCATGGTGCCGCCGGGCCGGTACCAGCCCACGCCGACCCACACCGTGTCGCGCAGGAACCGATACGCGAGCGAGACGTCGAGGTCGGCGCGGAAGGTGGCGTCGGCTACGCCCTCACGCAGGATCGTCTGCAAGAGCTCGCGGAACTCCGTCCACCGCTCGGTGATATAGGCGAAGCGGGCATGCTGGGCGAGCCGGCGGGCTTCGCTCTGGTAGATCGCCACCGCGTCGTGGCGCTGGTCGATGGCCTCGAAGGACGCGATGACGACGGCCTCGAGGGTGTCCCGTGGACCCAGCCCCTGCGCGACGATCTCTTGGTAGCGACCGAAGAGGGCGTCGAGGAACTCGGTGAGGATCTCGTCGACCATCGACTCCTTGGAGTCGAAGTGGTGATAGAGGCTGCCGGAGAGAATCCCGGCCGCATCGGCGATGTCGCGGACGGTGGTGGCGCGCAGGCCCCGTTCGGCGAACAGCCGCGCGGCGATGGCCAGCAGCTCGGCCCGGCGGTCGGTGGCGGGTATGGCCGTCATTTCGGGGTCCCCGCGTAAACGTGGAGTGCTTGCGGAGCTCTTTCGTGGGATGAGTTCATGCTCGTTGACTGCTCACGGAGACGACCTCGCCGGTGAGGTACGACGCGTAGTCACTGGCGAGGAACACCATCACGTTCGCCACTTCCCATGGCTCGGCGTAGCGGCCGAACGCCTCGCGCTGGGTCAGCTGCGCGAGCAACTCGTCGCTGGTGACCTTTACCAGGTGTGGATGCATGGCCAGGCTGGGTGCTACCGCGTTGATCCGGATGCCGTGCTCCGCGACGTCGAGCGCGGCGCAGCGGGTCAGGGCCATGACCCCGGCCTTGGCCGCCGCGTAGTGCGCCTGCCCCGCTTGGGCCCGCCAGCCGATGACCGAGGAGTTGTTGACGACCGCTCCCCCGCCGCCTTGCGCCACCATCTGCTTCACGGCCGCTCTCGTGCAGCGGAACGTGCCGTTGAGTGTGACGTCGAGGACGCGCGTCCATTCCTCGTCGGTCATCTCCAGCAGCGACTTGGTGCCACCCAGGCCGGCATTGTTGATCATCACGTCGAGGCGGCCGAAGGTGTCCACGGCGGTGTCGATCAATCGCAGCACGTCGTCTTCGACCGTGACGTTGCACGCCGCGGCGGCGACCGAGTCGCCGTGTTCGGCCTTGAGTGCCTCGAGGGTCTCGTCGAGGCGGCGTTGGTGGGTGTCGCTGATGACGACCTGCGCGCCCTCCTCGAGGCAGCGGCGCGCGGCGGCTTGGCCGATACCGGCCCCCGCGGAGGCGGTGACGACGACGACCTTGCCCTCGAGCAGCGCGTGCCCGCCCGGGTAGGCGGGGATCATGCCCTTGCCTCTCGTGGCAGCCCCAGCGTGCGCTCGGCGATGATGTTGCGTTGGATCTCGTCCGACCCGCCGTAGATGGTGTCGGCGCGGGTGAACAGGTACAGCCGCTGCCAGTCGTCGAGCCCGTCGGGCCCTTCGACGAGTGAGGCCGCACCGGCCACCCGCATCGCGAGCTCGCCGAGATCGCGGTGCCAGTGGGCCCAGAGCAGTTTCGCCACAGAAGCCTCGGTGCCCGGCGTGCCGCCGGCGACGCTCGCAAGGGTGCGCTGCGCGTGTGCGCGCATGACCTCCAGGCCCATCCACGAGCGGGTGATCTGCTCGCGGAGGGCGGGGTCGTCGATGGCGCCGGTGCGCTTCGCGAGATCCACGACGCCGTCGAGTTCACGGCGGAAGCCCACCTGCTGGCCGAGGGTGGCGACCCCGCGCTCGAAGGCGAGGGTGCCCATGGCGACGCGCCATCCGTCGCCGACCTCGCCGACGACCATCGACTCGTCGGTGCGAGCGTCGTCGAAGAAGACCTCGTTGAACTCGGACGTACCGGTGAGCTGCCGGATCGGACGGACCTC
>JAOPVG010000072.1 GCA_025966255.1 Jatrophihabitans sp. | reverse complement strand
CGTCAACGGCATCCGCTACTCCGGCACCCCGGCCGGGATCCCGCTGACCAGTCATGAGGACATTCAGCTCGACGTCGGCACCCCGGTCGCCCCCAAAAGGGTCGACTGGTCGAAGTCGCAGTTGTAGGCGGGCGGGTATCGGTGAGCGTCACCAACGTGGCGCCGGAACGTCCGGCCGACGTCGCGCCGCCTAGCCGTCAACGACGTGGTCGTCGACGAGACAGCCGTCAACGACACAGCCGTCAACGCGTCATCCGCGTTGTCGTTCTCGTCGTGCTCTTGCTGGCTGGGGTGAGCGTCCCGGCCGTTACCGGGGACTGGGACATGTACGGCACCGCCGCCGTGTCGTTGTTGAGTTGGCTGTCGGCTGCGGTGGCGGCGCTCAGCTGGCCGGTACTGCTGTCCCTAGTGGCTGTGTCGGGACTGCATTACGTCGCCGCGGCCGCCTCGGCGCGCGCCGCCGCCGGTGTTCGGATGCCATTCGGCGAGCTTGTGGCCGTACAGTTCGCGGCCGCTGCCGCTAACCGCGTTACCCCGGTGGGCGTCGGTGGCCTGACCGTGTTGGGCCGCTACGTCACCCGTCGTACTCGGTTGCAACCTTCGCAGGCAGCGGCGGCTATGTCCGCGTTGGCTGTGTTGGGGGGGGTCGCCGATGCGGTCGCGTTCGCACTGCTGATCGGGCTGGGAGCACTCCTCGGTCTGGCCGGCGTCAGCGGGGAAGTGCCACTCCTGGTGAACAAGTTTGCCGGGCTGGTGCCGGTGCCGAGCGGTGGCTGGCCCTGGGTCGTCATCGGGGCGGTCGGCGCGGCCGTGGTCATCGTCTCCACATCCCGGTTGCGCAAGCATGCAGTAGGGCATCGGATCGTCGAGGCGCTACGCGGCTACGCCCACACACTCGGTGTCCTGATGCGACGGCCGGGACGGCTGGCTGCGTTGATGGGTGCCTCAGCTTCGACGACGTTGCTCCTGGCCACCGGATTCGCTGCGGCCTCGACGCTTGGCGCCCGGGCCCTGCCGCCCAGCAGCTTCTTCGCGCTGATGGTCGGCTACATGGTGGCGTCCGCGGCGAGCAACGCGATCCCGACTCCGGGCGGGATCGGATCGGCGGAACTCGCGCTGATGGGCGTCCTGGTCGCCGCCCGGATGCCGGTCGCCAACGCGCTGAGCACGGTGCTGGCCTTCCGGTTGGTGACGTTCTGGATGCCGGCCGTCATCGGTGCCTTCCTGGTCCGGCCGCTCCGGCGCCGCGGCGCCCTCTGACTGAACCGCCGTCCCGGCGGGATCCGACGCTAGCGAGATCTCGCGCGCCCTCGGCGATGGTGTAGGTGAACAGTTGGGTGCTGGCGGCGCACGGAGCGTTGACCGCGACCGTCAATCGGTTGCCGTGGACGTCGATGCCTTCGACCTCACCGGCCGGACCGCCGCACACCGTCTGCGCCGGAACGGCACCCAACAGCTGAGGGGTGCCGGTCACCGGCCGCCCGTCCAGCGCTCGCGTCAGCTGGATGCTCAGCAGTTGCCGCGGCACCGGGTACAAGTCCGGGCCGGGATCGTTGGTCGAGCAGATCAGGCCGGTCGGCGAGGTGAACGCGCAACCCTGCACATCGCGCACCGGATGCGTCAACGAGATCGTGGTGGCCAACGAAAGCGACCGCGGGACGACTGGCGTCGGCGCGGTGGGATGCGGCAACGCGAACACCAACAGCCGCGTCATCGTCTGCCACTCACCCGACACGAACCACTGCCCGCCCGGCGCGACCGCCGCGAAGGAGTTGTTCGACATCTCCCCCGACGCCAGCCGGTGCAGGTAGTCGAACCGGGTACCCGCCGCCGTAGTCAGCGTGAACAGTTTCGCGCCCACCGACGGACTCGCCTGATAGGCGTCCACGACCGTGCCGCCCACCGAACCCGGATCCCCCACGTGGGTCCACCCCCGCTCGTCCAAACCAGGAGCGACGCTGGCAGATCCGCGGGTCACCGTGACAACGCGCCCGGCCTGTATCACCGTCGTCAGACCCTGGTTCGCCGTCGACGAGGCCACCGTCATCGAACCCTCGAGCACCCACGCCCCAGCCCGCGTCACCGATGCGGAGTCGGCGCTGGCTGCGGCCACCGTCACGGCCCACACCGTGCCCGCAATCGCTGTCGCCACCCTCCACCCGCGCATCGGTCGCCCCGGTCAGACGGCTTTCGGTTTCACGATCGACGGCGCGGGCCGGGTTCTCGCGTCGGCGGACGCGTCGAGGTCGCGCTCGATCTCTTGAAGACTGCGGTTCTTGGTCTCGGGAACCTGGCGTTGGAAGTACGCCAGGGCGACGACGGACAGGCCGGCGATGAGGAAGAAGGTCCCGGCATTGCCAATGGCGCTGAGCAGGGTGAGGAAGGAGATGGTGACAACGAAGTTCGCGCCCCAGTTCGCCATCGTCGCGACGCTCATCGCCTGTCCGCGAATCCTCACCGGGTAGATCTCGCTGATCAGCAGCCAGAACACCGGGCCGAGCCCGATGGCGAACGAACCGGTGTAGAGCAGGAGTCCGCCAATCGCGATGTAAGCAGTGCTGCCGTGCAAGTGGCTGCCACCGATGGCGAAGGTGAGCGCAACCACGATCATCCCGATCGCCATCCCGGTAGTGCCGCCGAGCAGCAGCGGCCGGCGCCCGGTCCGATCCAGGAGT
>JAOPVG010000024.1 GCA_025966255.1 Jatrophihabitans sp. | reverse complement strand
CGACACCCCACCGAACCATCCACCGGCTTGTTGGATGGCATGACTCCGGCCGGAGCCGTTTGAGGACTGTTGCCTAGCCTCACTCAGTGCTAACGAGACGCGGGATAGGTGGATACGCACAGTGACGAAGCCCATCGGCTGCCTCGTCGACTACGGGCACGCCGGCACCACTGTCACCCGGATAGCCGAACGGGCCGGTGTCACCCGCGGCGCCCAGGTGCATCACTATCGAACCAAGGACGACCTCGTCACCGCCGCCGTCACGCATCTCGCCAGCAAGGGCGCGCAATTCGGCTGGGAGCCAGATTGCCCGGGTCGTCGACACCGCCGACCCGGTCGGCGAGCTGCTCGATGTCCTCTGGGAGATGCACAACGGACCGAACTGCATCGCCACGGTCGAGCTCTGGGTCGTGGCCCGCACCGACGAGGAGCTGCGCCGGAAGGTGTCCGGGGTCGAGCCGGTGTCGATGTCGACGCTGCGCGACGTCGCGGACGGCGGTGCGGGCGGTGCGGTCGAGCTGGTCGACGACGAGCTGCTCGACGCGGTCGTAACCGCGATGGACGCAATGCGGGGGCTGCTGATCTCGGCGTGGCACCTTCCCGCCCGGCAGCGCAGTGCCCGGTGGCACCGGGCCCGCGAGCGGCTGCGGCTGTTGTTCCCGCCGCCGGAGCAGGTGGTGGCCGCGGTGCGCCGGGTGACGGCCGGCGGGCGGGACTGACCTGCGCTCCGCCGCGACCTCGGTCGCCGTCCGCGAGGAGTGGCTGCCGTGCGGGTAAGACGAGGTCGTGCCAACAGCCGCAACCACCCCAGCGCAGCTGATTGCCACCCTGTACGACGATCCGCAACGGTGTGCCGAGATCGCGAAGCTGCGCTACGTCAGCCCCGACGAGCCGGGTCTGACGAGGCTGCGCAAGGGGCGTGGCTTCACCTACCGCGACGCCAAGGGCGCCACGATCGCGGACGTCAAGATCCGCGACCGCATCGCCAAGATCGCGATCCCGCCGGCTTGGCGCAATGTGTGGATCTGCACGTGGGAGGACGGCCATCTCCTCGCCGTCGGTGACGACGAGCGGGAGCGACGGCAGTACATCTACCACGAGCGGTGGCGCTCGATCCGCGACCAGCTCAACTTCTACCGGCTCATCGGCTTCGGCGACGCCCTGCCCGCGATTCGCGCCGACGTCGACCGGCAGCTGCGCCGCCGCACCCTCGACTCCGATCGAGTGCTCGCAGCGATGCTGCGCATCATCGACGTCGCTGGCCTGCGGGTCGGCAACGAGGTCTACGCCGAGGAGAACGACAGCTACGGGCTCAGCACACTGGCTCGGCGGCACGTCCGCGTGCGGGGCGCGACGATCGACTTCCGGTTCCCGGCGAAGTCGGGCAAGACCGCTCAGGTGTCCGTGCACGACGCCGGGGTCGCGCGAGTGGTCGAGAAGCTCGCTACGCAGCGCACCCGACGCCTGTTCACCGTCGACGGCTCGGCGATCGCCTCGGACGAGATCAACGGCCGGCTGGCCGAGCTCACCGGAGCGCATCTGACCGCGAAGGACTTCCGCACCTGGCACGGGACGACGACCGCGTTCCGTCACCTGCGGGCGCATCTCGACGCGGGCGAGGACGGCGAGACGCACGTGCTCGCCGCGCTCGACGCCGCGTCGGCCGCGCTGGGCAACACCCGCACGATCGCCCGCGCCCACTACGTGCATCCCGACGTCGTCGACGCCTACACGTCGGGCGAGCTCGCGACCTTCCTCGATGGCCGCCGGATTCGGCCGTCGCGCTGGCTGGACGGGGACGAGCGGCTGTTGCTCGCGTATCTCTCCGAGTCCCTCGAACAACGCGCCGGCGAACTGTCCGGCTGAACCGGCGTCGCAATGGATGACTGATGGGCTGCACCTTTGGACATGGCCGACGGGTGCTCGTGCCGGGAGGGTGCGGGTATGAGTGGAGAACCGCTACTGCGGCGCGGAAGCGACAACACAGACTGGGTCATTTACCTTCAACAGGCCCTGGCCGCCGAAGGCTATCCGTCCGGTGCGGACGGCACGTTCGGCGACGGCACGGAGGCCGCCGTTCGGCAGTACCAGCAGGCCAACGGGATGCAGGTCGACGGAATTGTCGGCCGGCAGACCTGGGGCGGCCTCATCGACCACGTCTCGCTGCCGCCCGGCGTTCCGGACGGTGGTGGCGGCACCTCCTCGAGTGCCGGCGGGGCCGGTGCCGGCGACGGTGGTGCCGGTGGTTCCGGGCCGCTATCGGTTCACCAGTCGGTCACCCTGGTCGCCCAGCCGACCGAGACGAGTTGCTGGGCGGCCTCCATCGCGATGCTCGTCAGCGAGACGCCCGAGGCCGTCGTGGAACGCGCGGACATGAAGATCGACGAGGGCTACGGCTGGAGCGAGATCGAGCCGGCCGCGTCGAAGTGGGGGCTGACCCCGCTCGCGCCGGCTTGTGGCATGCCCGATCTGCTCGCCGGCTGGGTGCACGAGTACGGGCCGCTGTGGGTCGTCGAGGTCGGCGCGCCGTACCACGCTGTCGTGGTTGGCGGCGTTGAAGGCGACGGCACTCCGGACGGCACGTTCGTCACGGTCTACAACCCGTGGCCGCCCGGCAGCGGTGCCGTCGAGAGCATCACGTTCACCCAGTTCGAGAGCGACTTCGAACTCGGCGCCGGCAGCAAGGCCTCGCTCCTGCACCGCTGAAATGCGGTCTGATTGACGGGTGCAGACCTTCCTCAAACGCGATCCCGCGCCGCTCGAAGCGGCCGGACTGCGCTGGTTGGCCGAGGCCGGCGCGCGTGTTCCCAAGATTGTCGAGGACGCGCCGCATCGTCTCGTGCTGCAGCGCATCGATGCCGGCCAGCTCGGCGCCGCCGGTGAGGAAGACCTGGGCCGGATGCTCGCCCGCATGCATGCCGCTGGCGCGCCGCACTTCGGATCACTGCCCGAGTCGGGCCGGTTCTTCGTCGGACAGTGTGAGCTGGAGTCGCCCGAGGGAGACGACTGGAATGACTATTACCTGCAGCACCGGTTGCTTCCGCTCGCGCGACGCGTCGGGCTCACCCGCGAGGTCGAGCGGGTGCGCGTGGACGCCCCGCTCGAGCCGCCGGCCCGGCTGCACGGTGATCTCTGGACGGGAAACGTGCTGGCCGACCGCGAAGGACGGCCGTGGTTGATCGATCCGGCCGCATATGGCGGGCATCGCGAGATGGACCTGGCGATGCTGGATCTGTTCGGCCGGGTTCCTGAGCGGACAGTAGCGGCGTACGAGGAGGTTGCGCCGCTGGGGGATGGGTGGCGCGAGCGGATCGGGCTGTGGCAGTTGTTTCCGCTCCTGGTGCACGCGGTGTTGTTCGGCGGTGGGTATCTCTCGCAAAGCCGAGAGTTGGCTCTTCGGCTTGATTGACGTGGTTGTCCCTTGAAAAGCGCGCCGACGAGATGATTTTCGGGTCCTGCGTTGCTCGTCGGCTCGCCGGACTTTGACGGTTGCTTTCTGAGCGAGTGGTCGGCCCGGCAGCTGAGGCACGGGGCAGACCTCGTCCCACCGCGAAGTGCAATGCTGAGGGGTAGCTGGCAGCGACGAGGTGGAGGCACACATGCACACGATCGAGCACTGGGTTGACGGCAAGCCGACGGTGTTGACCTCGACCCGGACCGCACCGGTATTCAATCCGGCTACCGGCGCGCAGAGCGCCGAGGTGCTACTCGCCTCCGGCGCTGACGTCGCCACCGCGGTGGCCAGTGCAAGAACCGCCTTCGAAGAGTGGTCGCAGTCGTCGCTGACGACTCGGTCCAAGGTGCTCTTCGCGTTCCGTGAGCTGGTCAATGCGAACGTCGACGAGCTGGCCGGGTTGATCACCGACGAGCACGGCAAGGTGCTCTCCGACGCCCGCGGCGAGGTGCAGCGCGGGCTCGAGGTCGTCGAGTTCGCGTGCGGAATCCCGCACCTGCTGAAGGGCGACTACTCCGACCAGGTGTCCACCGGGGTGGACGTCTACTCCTTCCGCGAGCCGCTCGGCGTCGTGGCGGGCATCACGCCGTTCAACTTCCCGGTGATGGTGCCGATGTGGATGCATCCGGTGGCCGTCGCGTGCGGCAACACCTTCGTACTGAAGCCGAGCGAGCGCGACCCCTCAGGTTCGCAACTGATCGCGCGGCTTTGGCAGGAGGCCGGGCTGCCCGACGGCGTGTTCACGGTCGTGAACGGCGACAAGGAGGCCGTCGACGCGATCCTCGATTCGCCCGACGTCGCTGCCGTTTCCTTCGTGGGGTCCACGCCGATTGCGCGCTACATCCACGAGCGCGGCTCGGCGAACGGCAAGCGGGTGCAGGCCCTGGGCGGGGCGAAGAACCACGCCATCGTGCTGCCCGACGCCGATGTCGACTTCGCAGCTGAGCACCTGTCCGCAGCTGCATTCGGGTCCGCGGGGGAACGGTGCATGGCGGTCTCGGCGGCCGTGGCCGTCGGCTCGGCGGGCGACGCCGTGGTGGAGGCCGTGTCGGCCAAAGCTCGCGGCGTGCGGGTCGGCCCCGGCCGAGCGCAGGGCAGCGAGATGGGCCCGGTGGTGACGGCCGCGGCCAAGGAGCGCATCGTCGGGCTGATCGGCTCCGGCGCGGAGCAGGGCGCAACGCTCGCCGTCGACGGCCGCGACCTGATGGTCGACGGGCACGAGGACGGCTTCTGGGTCGGCCCCACCGTGATCGACCACGTGGGCACGAGCATGGACGTCTACACCGAGGAGATCTTCGGCCCGGTCCTGTCAGTTCTGCGCGTCGACACCGTCGACGAGGCGATCGCGCTCATCAACGCCAACCCCTACGGAAACGGCACCGCAATCTTCACGGCGAGCGGCGAGGCGGCCCGACGCTTCCAGCGCGGCGTGCACGTCGGCATGATCGGGATCAACGTGCCGATCCCGGTGCCCATGGCCTACTACTCCTTCGGCGGGTGGAAGGACTCGCTGTTCGGCGACAAGCACATGCACGGCGCCGAAGGCGTGTCGTTCTACACCCGCGCGAAGGTGATCACGTCACGCTGGCCGCACGTCGAACACCCCAGCGGCGCGAGCTACCACTTCCCGACCAACACCTGAGCAAGGGGGGATTTGGATGGCGGCGCGCACGGTCGAGAGACTGACCTGATGGTCGCGGGAGATGAGATCCAGGTCATCGAGGCGTTGACGCCACCGCCGTCGCCGGCGCGGGTGCGCGAATCGACGACGCCACCGCTGCGCATCGGCGTCGTGCAGCATGCGTGGTCTGATGACGCGGCCGCGTTGCGCACCTGGCTCGATGCGGCCGTCGACGCGGCGGCCGCCCACGGGGCGCGCATCGTCTTCGTGCCCGAGGTGACGCTGAGTCGCTATCCGGCCGACACGCTGCCCACGGGAACGGCGAGCGAGGCAGCCGAGGACCTCGAGAGCGGACCGACGCTCGACTTCGCCCGCGCTGCCGCCCGCCGCACCGGCATGTACGTGCATGCCTCGCTCTACCGACGCGCCGACGGCGACGACGGGCTGGGCCTGAACACCGCGATCATCGTCGACCCGTCCGGCGCGCTGGTAGCCACCACCAACAAGCTGCACATCCCGGTGACCGCTGGCTACTACGAGGACAAGTACTTCCGGGCCGGTCCGGCCGGACCCGACGACCCGTATCCCGTATACGCGCTCGACGACCTCGGCGCCGCCCGGGTGGGTCTGCCGACCTGCTGGGACGAGTGGTTCCCCGAGGTCGCGCGGGCCTACGGCCTGGGCGGTGCGAACATCGTCGTCTACCCGACCGCGATCGGCTCCGAACCCGACCACCCCGACTTCGACACCCAGCCCCTGTGGCAGCAGGTGATCGTCGGCAACGGCATCGCCAACGGACTGTTCATGGTGGTGCCGAATCGCACGGGCAGCGAAACCAAACCCGACGGCACGCCGGGCAACACGTTCTACGGCTCGTCCTTCGTCAGCGACCCCTACGGCCGAGTGCTCGCGCAGGCGCCGCGTGACGAGCCGTGCGTGCTCGTCGTCGACCTCGACCTCGCCCAGCGCGAGGACTGGCTGGACCTGTTCCCTTTCCTCGCCACGCGACGTCCGGACACTTACACCGCGCTCACCAAGCCCGTGGCGGCCGACCACCCGTACGGAGCACTGTGACCTGGCGGATGCCGCCCGAGGGTGACCGGCACGAGCGGTTGTGGGTCGCGTGGCCGACCGCCGGCTACACGCTCGGTGACACGGCCGAGGACGCGGAGACCGCGCGCCAGACCTGGGCGGCGGTCGCCAACGCCGCGGCCCAGTTCGAGCCGGTGAGCGTGGTGGTGCATCCCCGCGACACCGCGATCGCGCCGCGCTACCTCGACCCGGCCATCGAGATGCACGTGCGCGAGATCGACGACGCCTGGATCCGTGACTCCGGGCCGTCCTTCGTGGTCGACGAAGACCGCCTCGGCGCCGTCACCTGGGTGTTCAACGGCTGGGGCCGGCAGGCGTGGGCGAGGTGGGAGCACGACAGCACCCTGGCTCCCGCCGTGGCCGAGTGGGCCGGCGCCGAGCGCGTCGACTCGAAGCTCGTCAACGAGGGCGGCGGCATCCACGTGGACGGGCTGGGCACCGTCCTGCTCACCGACACCGTCCAGCGCGACCCCGGCCGGAACCCGCTGCACAGCCGGGCCGACGTCGAGGACGAACTCGCCCGGACGATCGGCACGACCACCGCCGTCTGGCTGCCGTGCGGGCTCACCCGGGACTCGAACACCTTCGGCACCCGCGGGCACGTCGACATCGTCGCCACGATCTCCTCGCCGGGGCGGGTACTGCTGCACGACCAGCGCGATCTCGCGCATCCCGATCTCGGCGTGACGTCGCAGATCCGGGCCGTCCTCGCCGAAGCTGTCGACGCGCGGGGGAGCGCGTTCGACATCGTCGAACTGCCCGCGCCGACCGTGCTGCGCGACGCCGAGGGCTACGTCGACTACAGCTACGTCAACCACGTCCTCGTCAACGACGGAGTGGTGGCCTGCTCGTTCGACGACCCGCGCGATGCCGACGCCGTCGCGATCCTGCGCGAGGCCTATCCCGGTCGTGAGGTGGTCACGGTCGATGCGCGCCCGCTGTTCGCGCGCGGCGGCGGCATCCACTGCATCACCCAACAGCAGCCCAGTATTTCGGCGGCGCCCGAAGTGTCCTGACGGCAGGATGATGGGCATGCCGACTTTCCTCGAACTGCATCGACCTGGAACCCCGCTGCTGCTGCCCAACCCGTGGGACGCCGGCTCGGCCCGGGTGCTCGCCGCGCTGGGCTACCAGGCCCTCGCCACGACCAGCAGCGGATTCGCGGCCACCCTCGGTCGACCGGACATGTCGGTGAGCCGGGACGAGGCGCTGGCGCACGCGGCCACGATCGTCGCGGCCACCGACCTGCCGGTGTCGGCCGATCTGGAGAACGGCTTCGCCGACGATCCGGGCGGCGTGGCGGCCACGGTGCGGGCGGCGGTCGACATTGGCCTGGCCGGCTGCTCCATAGAAGACGCCACCGGCCGCGTCGACGACCCGATCTACGCCGCCGGCCTCGCGGCCGACCGGGTGGCCGCGGCCGTCGACGCCGGTGGCGGCCGGATCGTCATCACCGCCCGCGCCGAGAACTATCTCCACGGCCGACCCGACCTCGCCGACACCATCGCCCGGCTGCACAGCTTCCAGCAGGCCGGTGCGCACGTGCTCTACGCGCCCGGCCTGACCACGGCCGAAGAGATCCGGGCGGTGGTCTCGGCGCTCGAGGTGCCGGTCAACGTGCTCGCCCTGGCCAGCGCCCCGCCCGTCGCCGAGCTCGCGAAGCTCGGCGTTGCCCGTGTGTCGGTGGGCGGCGCGTTCGCCTTCGCTGCGCTCGGCTCGCTGGTCGAGGCCGCGACGGAGTTCCGCGAGCGGGGCACCTACGGCTTCGGGGCGGCGGCCAAGGTCGGCCGCGAGATTGCCGGACGAGCCTTCGAGCGCTGACCAGCACCCGGGCGTTCAAAGCTCCAGGTGAGCGCCCATCACGACGGTGCGGTCCTCGGGCAGGCCGAAGTTCGCCGCCGGGTTCGCCGCGTTGTGCGCGAGAGCGATGAACAGGCGCTTGCGCCAGCGCATCATGCCGGGGCCGTTCCCGCGCTGAATCGACAGCCGGGAGAGGAAGTACGCCGCGTTGTCGGCGTCGATGTCGAGTTCGTCGCTCATCCCGTGAGCCAGATGCAGCATCTCCGGGACGTCCTGCTCGTCCTGGAAGCCGAACCGGATGTCGATGTGCACGATGCCATCGTCGTGGTGGACGAGCGGGTCGACCGTGATCCGGTCGTCGCGCGGGATGTAGGGCACGTTCTCGGACCGGACCGACACGAGCACGACGTGGTCGTGCAGCACCTGATTGAACGCGACGTTCTGTCGCAGAGCGAGCGGCGTCGTCTCCTTGTCCGGATGCGGGAACACCGCGGTACCGGGCACCCGGATGAGCTTTCGCTCGTGCAGCTTGTCGACGAACTGCTGCAACGGCCCCTCGAACTCCTTGCGGCGTTTCGTGACGATGCGCCGGCCGGCCTGCCAGGTGGTCATGGTGGTCACCACGATCACCGCGATGACGAGCGGCAGCCAACCGCCGTGCGGGATCTTGGTGACGTTGGCCGCGAAGTAGGTGAGCTCGACCGTCCCGAACACAGCACCCATCAGGACCAGCTTCCACACCGCCCAGTGCCACACGGTGCGCGCCACGATCACGAGCAAGGCCGTGGTGATCACAAAGGTTCCGGTGACCGCCAGGCCGTACGCGCTCGCCAGCCGGCTGGACGACCTGAAGGCCACCATCAGCACCAGGACGCCGCCGAACATCAGCCAGTTCACGGCCGGTACGTAGATCTGCCCACTCTCGCGCGTCGACGTGTGTTTGACCGTCAGATGCGGCAGGAACCCGAGGCGCATCGCCTGCCGGGACACCGAGTACGCCCCGGAGATCACCGCCTGCGAGGCAATCACGGTGGCGACGGTCGCCAGGACCACCAACGGGATCCGGGCCCAGTGCGGCGCCAGGTTGAAGAAGGGGTTGGCGGCGGCCTTCGGGTCCGAGAGGATCAGCGCGCCTTGCCCGAGGTAGTTGAGCGTCAGGCAGGGGAACACAAGGAAGAACCACGCGCTGCTGATCGGGGCCCGGCCGAAGTGGCCCATGTCCGCGTAGAGAGCCTCGGCTCCGGTGATCGCGAGCACCACGGCGCCGAGCGCCACGAACGCCGTGTACGGATGGTTGGACACGAAGGTCCCGATGTAGGTCGGGGAGAGCGCGCGCAGGATCCCCGGATGCTTCGCGATCTCCGGAATGCCGACGACCGCTAGCACCAGGAACCAGAGCACCATTACCGGGCCGAAGAACCGGCCGACCACGTGCGTGCCCAGGCGCTGCACGAGGAACAGCACGGTGAGAATGGCAATGCCGGCGGGCAGCACAACATTGCTCAGACCCGGCGAGGCCACCTCGAGGCCCTCGACGGCCGACAGGACCGAGATCGCCGGGGTGATGACACTGTCGCCGTAGAACAGCGACGCGCCGAGTACGCCGAGGAGTAGGGCAGTGCCCACCACCCGTCGACTCGCGCCGGTCGTGGCGCGCCGGACGAGAGCAGCGAGGGCCATCACGCCGCCCTCACCCTCGTTGTCGGCCCTGAGGACGAAGATGAGGTACTTGATCGACACGATCAGGGTGATCGACCAGAACACCAGCGAGATCACACCGTAGACGTCGTCGCTGGTCGGGCGCACCGCATGGCCGTCGATGGCGAAGACGGTCTGCAGCGCGTAGAGCGGGCTCGTCCCGATGTCGCCGAAGACCACGCCGAGCGCTCCGATGGCAAGCCCGACCGCTCCGGACCCACGAACGGCAGGATGGAGGGTCCCGCGGGGACCGCCGGCCGTCGATTCGCGGTCGGTGGCGTCTGCGGGGTCAGCCTTGACGTCGGGATCCAGGTCGGCGACCGGTCCGCCGTCCTCGGGAGTCGCATCGGTCACCGAAACAGTCTCCCCTGAACTCGGTGCCGCAATCCCTACGGGGCAGGATCAGGTGGAGCACCCCGTGGTCACGACCTCGTGTAGAGCTCGTCGATCTGGGCGGCGTACTTGGCCGCAATCGGCTTGCGCTTGAGCTTCATGGTCGGCGTGATCTCGTCGCCGCCCGGCTCCCACATGTCGGGCAGGATCGTGAACTTCTTGACCTGTTCCACGCGGGCCAACCGCTCGTTCGCTTGCCGGATGCCCGCGTCGATCGCGACTCGGACCGCGGGATCGTCGGCGAGCGCCTTGGGTGAGGCGTCCGCGAGGCCCTGCGCGGCCGCGAAGGCCGCGACGGCATCGGGATCAAGCGTGATCAGCGCGACGACGTACGGCCGGTCGTCGCCGATCGCCACGGCCGAGCCGATCAGCGGGCAGCTCACCTTGATCGTGCCCTCGATGTTCGAGGGCGACATGTTCTTGCCCGAGGCGTTGATCATCAGCTCTTTCTTGCGGTCGACGATCCGGACGTATCCGTCGTCGTCGATCGAAGCGATGTCCCCGGTGTGCAACCAGCCGTCGGCGTCGATGGCCTCGGCCGTCTTCTCGGCGTCGTTGCGGTAGCCCTTCATCACCAACCGGCCGCGCACCAGCAGCTCGCCGTCGCCGGCGATACGCAACTCGGCGGCCGACAGCGCCTTGCCCACCGTGCCGATCCGGACGGCATCCGGCGGGTTCACCGTGGCCGCGCAGGACAGCTCGGACATACCCCACACCTCGCAGCACGGCAGGCCGAGCGCGAGCACGAACTCCAGCGCCTCCGGATCGATCGCCGCGGCTCCGGTGGCGGCGAACTTCACCCGGTCGAGGCCGAGCTTCGTGCGGACCGCGCTGAACACGAGCCGCTCGGCGACGGCGTGCTGCGCCTTCAGGGCCGCGGGCACCGGCTTCCCGTCGGACATGAGGCGGGCCCGGCGCTTGCCCACCGCGAACGCCCAGCCGGCGAGGCGGCGCTTCACCGGCGACCTTTCGGCCGCGAGTTGCGCCTCGATGCCGGCCTTGAGCTTGTACCAGACCTGGGGCACGGCGCCGAAGAACGTCGGGCGCACCGACGGCAGCACGGTGATCATCTTCTTCATGTCGGCGAGGGCCACGATGTGCATGCCGGTGGCGATGCTCGTGTAGTGCGCGCCCCACCGATTCGCGATGTGTGCGTCCGGCAGGTAGGAGATGACCTTGTCGTCCACGCCGACCGACGACACCTCGGTCATCGCCTCAATCTCGGCCCGCATGTTGTCGTGGGTGAGCTCGACGCCCTTGGGCGGCCCCGTGGTCCCGGACGTGTAGATGATCGTGAGGACGTCGGTGGGCTGCACTGCGCGCCAGGACGCCTCGAAGTCGAAGCCGTCGGCCGACCGACTCTCCAGGTCGCTCAGCGAGATCGTGCCCTCGCGGTCCGAGCTGTCGATGCACACGATGTGCTCGACCGCCGTCTCGGCCGACTCGGCCGCCTTGCGGATCTGGTCGATGAACTGCTCCTCGCAGATCACCACCCGATTCCCGGCATTGCCGAACAGGTGCGCGATCTGCTCGGGCGCCAGGGTGTTGTAGATGGAGAACGGCGTCGCTCCCGCATGCAGCGCCGCGGTGTCGACGAGATGGAACTCAGGCCGGTTCGTGAGCATGATGCCGACGGTGTCGCCGCGGCCTACGCCGAGCCCGGCCAACCCGGTGGCGAGCTTGCGGACGCGGTCGCCGTACTGACGCCACGTCAGTCGCACCGAGTCGTCCGGGGTGCTCAGGGCGAGATTGTGCGGATGCTTGGCGACGGTGTCCTGGAAGGCGGCGGTGAAGGTCGGGGCTAGCTGGATGCCGGTCATGGCGTGGATCCTGCCCTCGATCGGATGGCTTCGAAAGTTGAGTCAGACCGCAGGGGAGTAGTGCGTGGGCCGGTCGCGCTCGGGCAGCGGCGGCAGGTTGCGGGCCGGCGTCTCCACCGGCGGCGCGTCGGCCGGCAGTTCGCCGCGCGAGCGCCGCCACGCGGCCCGGGCCCGGGGATGGAAGCGCCGGTCGTGCGGGACGAGCCGCCAACCCGCGGCCACGGCCCGTCCGACCAGCCGGAACGCCCGCTGATCCCAGGCTCCCCAGCGGTAGCCGAGCCGCTCGCGAACCGGCGGGGAGTACATGCCGATCGTGAGCCACACGAAGCCCCGGCTGATCGGGATCCGCAGCAGCGTCCAGACCGGATCGGGCAGCCAGGCCGCGACCGGCGGCTTGGCGATGCGGGCGATGTCCAGCACGGCGCGGGTGGCCTTGTTGTCCTCGAGCACGTGCGTGCTCATCTGCTCGAAGTAGGCGACGAAGGAGTCCCAGTCGGGCGGGACGGGACGCATGCTCAGGCCGTACAGGCGCCACCACTGCACGCCTTCGGCGTAGACCTGCTCCTTCTGCGGATGCGTGAGCGGTCGGCCGAAGTGCTCGCAGATCAGGATCGGGATCATGACGAACGTGGCGTGGGCCCAGAAGTAGGTGTCCGGGTTGAGCGCGCTGTACGGGCGGCCGTGCTTGTCGACGCCCTTGATCGTGCGGTGGTAGTCGCGCACCTGCCGCGCCGTCTCGACCGCCCGCGGGCCGTCGTAGACGCATCCGCCGATCGGGTACAGCGAGCGGTACAGCCGCTCCCAGCGCTCTTCGAAGAAGCGCGAGTGCTCCTCGACGCCGGCGCCGAGCTGTGGGTGCATGTTCTGCATCGAACCGGCCCACAGCGACAGCAGTACGCCGCGCCAGTCGCCGAAGTACTCCCACATCAGCGAGGCGGGTCCGAGCGGCTCGACATCGGGGTCGGCCCGGACAGGTTGCGGACGCATGTCCTCACCCTAAGATTTGAGGACGCATGTCGTCAACCTTGCGGCATGATGGGCTGATGAGTGACCGTCAGACCCGCAGTTGGGCCGGCACCACGCTGGCCGACCGACGGGCCGAGCGTCGGCAACGCTTCCTCGACGTCGGGCTCGACCTGCTCGGTACCCAGGGCAGTGCCGCCGTCACGGTGCGATCGGTGTGCCGGCTCGCCGCCCTCACCGATCGCTACTTCTACGAGAACTTCGCCGACCGCGAGGCGCTGCTGCTCGCCGTCTACGACCAGGTGGCCGACGAGGCGGGGCGGGTGCTCGTCGAGACCGTGGGTGCCCTGGGGTCGAGCGATTACGAGGCCGTGTCGCGAGCGGCCGTCGACGCCTTCCTCGGCCTGCTGACCGACGACCCGCGCAAGGGCCGGGTGCTGCTGCTCGAGCCCCTCACCGATGCGACCCTCGGCATCAGGGGCGTGGCGTTGTCGCCGGCCTTCGCCGAGATCATCCAAGGGCAGCTGGGGAGCGCCGTCACGCCGGTCGATGCCCAGCTCACCGCCACCGCGCTGGTCGGGGCGTTGGCGAACCTGTTCATCCGCTGGTTGGACGGCACGCTGGCGATCGACCGCGGCACGCTGGCGGACTACTGCACCCGATTGCTCGTGGCGTCCCGGGCCCTCGTCGAGGCGGGGGCGCTCAGCGAGAAGCCGGCGGGCGGTCGCTGAGGTCGGTTGCGTCGAGGTCGTCGTCGTCGCCCCGTGGACCGCCGACGAACAGGGTCTCGTCCAGCCCGGTGAGGCGCAGCGCCCGCGCGACCGGCGCGCGTACCCCGGTGATCACCAGGGTGCCGCGGGAGGCGAGGAAGTCCTCGTGGGCGCGGGCGATGCCGGTCAGGGTCGTCGCATCCAGAAAGGTGACGCCCGAGACGTCGAGGCGGGCGAAGCGCCGGCCGGCGGCCAGGTGCCCTCGCAACACCGCCCACAATGGCGGCGCGGTGGCGAGGTCGAGTTCACCGACGACCTTGATGCTTGCGCGGGTGGGATCGAATCGGACGGTCTCCACCGACATGGACGCGCCGCCGTGCTGCGGATCCGTCTGTGGTTCGGCGGTTGCGGTCACCGGCCCCGCTCTCCGGCGGCAACAATCCCGCCTGGGGCTCGCCTGTCCATCGGCGCCTGATGATCTCGACGATTCGTGCGAGCCTCGGTCAATCTACCGGGAAGGGTGGATGATTTTCGTTAAATGGATCTTTCGTTCGAGTGATACCTACCGGTCATTTGGCCGCGTCGGCCCGCGCAGCTCCGGACGCCGCGATCGCGTGCAGCAGTGATTCGGCCAGGTCGGCGCGGCAGATGAGCAGATCGGGCAGATAGGGGTGCTCGCGGTTGTACTCGAGCGGGCTGCCGTCGATCCGTGACGCGTGCAGTCCGGCGGCCAGGACGACCCCGACCGGTGCGGCGGAGTCCCACTCCCACTGGCCGCCGGAGTGCAGGTAGGCGTCCGCGTCCCCGCGCAACACGGCCATCGCCTTCGCGCCGGCCGATCCCATCGCAGCGAGATCGGCATCCAGCGCCTGGGCCACCCGGCCGGCCCAATCCGGCGGGCGGCTTTCACTGACGAGGAAGCGCCGCCGCCGCGCCGGAGCCGGTGCGGCCGTAGCGTCGTCACTCGCGTAGACCGCCGACAGCGCGGGCTGCGCCACGGCGGCGGCGCTGATGCCCGCACCCTCCTGCCAGAGGGCGACGTGCACGGCCCAGTCCGGGCGTCCCGGCAGGCAGTACTCACGGGTGCCGTCCAGGGGATCGATGATCCACACCCGGGGAGCAGCGAGGCGGCGGGGCGAATCGGTCGACTCCTCGGACAGCACGGCGTCATCGGGCCGGGCCGCGGCAAGCTCGCTGAGCAGGAATGCGTTCGAGTCCGCGTCGCCGCGGTTGCCGAGTTCCTTGCCGGTCAATCCGCTCTCGGCCTGCAGTTGCAGCAGAAGCTGACCGGCGTCCTCGGCGAGCCGGGCGGCCAGGCGGGCGTCAGACAGCTCTGCGGTCACGTCCCGGCCTCGGCGTTGCTCACTCGGCCATCCGCTCGACCAGATCGACGACCAGGGCCGCTTGGGCTGCGGCATCCCCGTCCTCTGGTCGCAGCCGCAGGTGCGGCGACTCCGGGGCTTCGTAGGGATCGTCGACCCCGGTGAAGTTCTTGATCTCGCCCGCCCGGGCCTTGGCGTACAGGCCCTTCGGGTCGCGGGCCTCGCAGACCTGCAGTGGCGTGTCGACGAAGATCTCGGCGAACGGCAGCCCGCTCTCGCTGTGCAACGTGCGGGCGCGTTCGCGATCGGCGTGGTACGGGCTGACGAGCGACACGATCGCCACGACGCCGGCGTCGGCGAGCAGCTTGGCCACCTCGGCGACGCGGCGCACGTTCTCGGCGCGGTCCTCGGCCGAGAAGCCCAGACCGGCGTTGAGGCCGTGCCGCAGGTTGTCGCCGTCGAGCAGGTAGGCCGGCCGCCCGGATGCGACCAGCCGGCGCTCGAGTTCGGCCGCGACCGTCGACTTGCCCGACCCGGACAGCCCGGTGAGCCACACGGTCATGCCCTGCGTCGCGCGCTCGGCGCGCTGCACCGAACCGCTGTGCCAGACGACGCGCGACTTCTGCTGGCTCGGCCCGGTGATCATGCCGGCGGCGACGGTGTTGTTGGTAGCCTCGTCGACGAGGATGAAGCTGCCGGTATCGCGGCTGCGGCGGTAGGCATCGAAGAGCAGCGGCTGCTGGGTGCGCAGCCGGATCCGGCCGATCTCGTTGAGGCTCAACCCGTCGGCGGCTTCGTCGCGATGCAGTGTGTTCACGTCGAGGCGGTAGTCGAGACTGCGCACGACGGCACGAGTCGAGCGGGTCGTGTGCTGGATCGTGTACCGCGCACCGGGCGTGAGCTGCGCATCGGAGGACATCCAACACACCATCGCGTCGATGTCCTGCCCGACGTGCGGGCGGTTGTGCGGACGGCAGAT
>JAOPVG010000618.1 GCA_025966255.1 Jatrophihabitans sp. | reverse complement strand
ACGGAGGTAGGTGGCCCCACTTTTCGACACGCCGGTCGGTTGTGACGGTGCTATTTGGCCCCACACGGTGACCGTTGCCCTTGTCGGTTCTGGTGACAGGGAAGGGGCGGCGGGTGAGGTCGAGGGTGGAGTTGTTCGAGGCGATCCGGCGTGATCAGCGCCGGGAGGAGCTGTCGATCCGGCAGTTGGCGGACAGGCATCGGGTGCACCGGCGTACGGTGCGGCAGGCGTTGGAGTCAGCGGTCCCGCCGGCGCGGAAGCAGCGGGTGTTCGTCGCGCCGGTGCTGGACCCGTTGAAGCCGGTGATCGACGCGATGCTGCGCGAGGATCTGGACGCGCCGCGCAAGCAGCGGCATACCGCCCGTCGGGTGCTGGCCCGGCTGGTCGACGAGCACGAGGTGGACGAGATCTCGTACTCGACGGTGCGGGACTACATCGCGAAGCGTCGCCCGCAGATTCTGGCTGAGGCCGGGCGGGCGTTGGAGGCGGGGTGCGTGCCGCAGGCTCATCCGCCGGCGGCCGAGGCCGAGGTGGATTTCCACGATCTGTGGGTGCTGCTGCGCGGGGTGAAGACGAAGACGGCGCTGTTCACGATGCGGCTCTCGTGCTCGGCACGGGCGGCGCATCGGGCGTCGCTGTCGCAGGGCCAGGAGGCGTTCCTGGAAGGTCACGTCTATGCCTTCGACCGGCTCGGCGGTGTCCCGACCGACAAGATCCGCTACGACAATCTCAAGCCCGCGGTGTCGCGGGTGTTGTTCGGCCGCACTCGCGTGGAGACGCAGCGCTGGGTGGCGTTCCGCTCCACCTACGGCTTCGACGCGTTCTACTGCCAGCCCGGTCACGAGGGCAGTCACGAGAAGGGCGGCGTGGAGGGCGAGGGCGGCCGGTTCCGCCGCAACCATTGCGTGCCGATGCCGCGAGTCGACTCGATCGCCGAGCTCAATGCGCTGCTGGAAGCCTGGGACGACGCGGACGATGCCCGCCGGGTCGGCAACCGGACGGCGAGTGTCGGGCAGCACTGGGCGATCGAGCGTCCGCTGCTGCGCCCGCTGCCGGACGAGCCGTTCGACACCACGCTGACGCTGACGCCGCGGGTGGACCGCTACGCGCAGGTGATGGTGCGCTGCAACCAATACAGCGTGCCGGCCCGGTTCATCGGGCACCGGGTACGGGTCAAGCTCAGTTCGACGGCGGTGCGCGTGTTCGACCGCGGCGCGCTGGTCGCTGAGCATGAACGTGCGGTGGGCAAGGGTATGCACGTCCTCGAGCTGGACCACTACTTGGAGATCTTGCTGCGCAAGCCCGGCGCGTTGCCGGGCGCGACCGCGCTGGTCCAGGCCTGCGCCGCCGGCGTGTTCACCGCCGCGCACGAGGCGTTCTGGGCGGCCGCTCGCAAACAGCTCGGCGACCCGGCCGGGACACGGGCGTTGATCGAGGTGCTGCTGCTGCACCGCCACCTCGACCGGCACGCCGTGCTCGCCGGCATCACCGCCGCGCTGAGCGTCGGATCCACCAGCGCGGACGTGGTCGCGGTCGAAGCCCGCAAGGCGGCCCCACGACAGGTCGCGGCCTCCGAGCCCGAGGCCAACGCCCCGCGACCGGCAGAGCAGGTGATCAGCCTGACCGAACGGCGTCTCGCGGCCCTGCCCGCCGATGACCGGCCGATGCCGTCCGTGGATCAGTACGACGAGCTGCTCGCGGGAGGTTCGTCGTGACCGCCCGCCGCGGCGTCACCGAGCAGGCCGCGACCGCAGCGATCGAGCAGGGCTGCCGGATGCTGCGGCTGCCCACTATCCGTGACCGGTTCGGCGAGATCGCCGCCGCGGCCGAGCGGGAACAGCTGTCCTACCGCGGTTTCCTCGCCGAGCTGGTGATGGCCGAGTGCGACGACCGCGACCGCCGCCGCGCCGCACGCCGAGTGCACGAGGCCGGCTTCCCACGACCCAAAGTGCTGTCGGAGTTCCAGTTCGAGGCGAACCCGGCGATCAACCCCGCGGTGATCGGGCAGCTGGCCAGCTGCGCCTGGGTCAAGGCCGGACACCCGCTCTGCTTGATCGGCGACTCCGGCACCGGAAAGACGCACCTGTTGATCGCGTTGGGCACGCTGGCCGCGGAGTCCGGCTACCGGGTCCGCTACACCCTCGCGTCGAAACTGGTCAACGAGCTGGTCGAGGCCGCCGACGAGCGGCAGCTGTCCAAGCTGATCGCCCGCTACGGCCGCGTCGACTTGATCTTGGTGGACGAGCTGGGCTACCTCGAACTGGACCGGCACGGCGCCGAGCTGCTGTTCCAGGTCCTGACCGAGCGAGAGGAACGCTCAGCCATCGCGATCGCCTCCAACGAACCGTTCTCCGGCTGGACAAAAACCTTCACCGATCCGCGGCTCTGCGCCGCGATCGTGGACCGCTTGACCTTCGCCGGGCAGATCATCGAGACCGGCACCGCCTCCTACCGCCTCGCCCACGCCCGGCAGCAGCAGAATGCCAAGAAGGCCGAACGCGCCACAGCCCGCTGAACCCGCCCTGCGGCAATCGATCGAGGAGGATCCGATGCCTGCTCTCGAGGTGCACCTCAAGCTGATCGATGCGACCGAGCTCGCCGAGATGCTCACCTTCATCAATCAATGGCTCGCAGGACCCGATCACGATCAGCTCGCGGGCTCCTTCACCCGATTCATGGGCAGCGACGGCTACGACCTCAACGGCCTCCGCACTGATCTGGCCCGCTTCACGTTCCTGCTTGGACACGACGACGGCGAGCAACTCTTCGGCAGCGACGAGAAGTAGTTCGGGCGCGCGCGTTGAGCCGAGCACGCATCTGCCTCTCGCGCGCGTTCGTTCAACTCCGAGCCCTCGGTGACTCGGCTGGCAGAGTAGGCGCGTGAGATTCCGCCGAGATCAACAATCGCCTGCCAGCGCAGCCGACTCGCTGCGGCCGCTGCTGTTCGGAGATAGGTCACTCGAGCAGTGGCCACCACCCGAGATGATCGCCGACGCGGAGCCGTGGGCGTCGTTCGTTCGAGCACGCGAGCTGGAGCGCACTGGTCGCCGTGACGAGGCGATCGACGTCTGGCGGCAGATCGCCTCGGAGTCGGAGATCGAGTCTCGCCACATCCTTCAGGCCTGGCACTTCCTGCGGGCAGCCGGGCTGACTCCGCCCTCTGACACAGCAACGACCGTCTTGGGCGCAGTCGCCGAAGTCGCGATGCGCGACGGACATGACCTCCTCGTCGCATATCGCGACGGCACC